>NZ_JAZDRM010000003.1:0-194619 GCF_047501495.1 Ancylobacter sp. G4_0304
GCCGTGGTCTGCACCTTGGCGGGCGTGGCGGCGGCGGGGGGCGCGGAAGTGGGCGCGCTCGCGGCGAAGGCCGCCGCCGAGGAGAGCACAAACGCAGCGGTGGTGAGGGTGGCAAGAGTACGCTTGATCATGTCTGATCCTCGCTTGATATCCGCGTTTATCTGCGGACAGGCAGTAGTTCGCTCCCGCTTGGTGTTTTAAATTTGTCGGACGAAAGAAATCATTTTGATGAGCACAAACCAATATTCCAAAGGTTTCCCTATCGAAAAGTAACCATGGGTGAGGGGGTGCTAAAATGCTTGAATCTGCAAGATTTCGTGCCGAGGCGGGCGGCTTCCGGTTCCGCTTGCCAGCGCCGCCGGAGAGTCCTAGTTCTGGTGGCACGATGGCCCAAAAGCGGCAAAACGGCGGAGGGGTACACCCGACATGGCCCAGCTTCAGACGCGACCGATCCAGCTCTATTACTGGCCGACCCCCAATGGCTGGAAGATCAGCATCATGCTGGAGGAGTGCGGGCTGCCCTATGAGGTGATCCCGGTGAACATCGCCAAGGGCGAGCAGTTCCGCCCGGAATTCCTGGCACTCTCACCTAACAACAAGATTCCCGCGATCATCGACCCCGACGGGCCGGGCGGCGAGCCGATCTCGGTGTTCGAGTCGGGCGCGATCCTGCAATATCTCGGGCGCAAGACCGGGCTGTTCTACCCCGCCGACGAGCGCGGCCGGGTCGAGGTCGACCAGTGGCTGTTCTGGCAGATGGCGGGGCTCGGGCCGATGGCCGGGCAGACCCATCATTTCCGCATCTACGCGCCCGAGAAGATCGCCTACGCCATTGACCGCTACACCAACGAGACGCACCGGCTCTACGGCGTGCTCAACAAGCGGCTGGCGGATCGCGATTTCGTCGCCGGCAGCTATTCCATCGCCGACATGGCGATCCTGGGCTGGGCCAAGCTCTGGGAGCGGCAGGGGCAGGATATCGCCGAGTTTCCCCATATGGCGCGCTGGCTGGAGCGCATGCTCGCGCGCCCGGCGGTGAAGCGCGGCCTCGCCGTGAACGCCGAGGACCGCAACCGCACCGATCTCGCCACCGACAAGGATGCGCAGAAGGTCCTGTTCGGCCAGCGTGCCCGCAACTGAGCCCGGCACGCACGGCGACGACGGTGCATCATTTCACGATGGCCCTTGACCGTTGGGCGCTCAAAACCTAGACAGGGCGCCGCCCCATCCTAGCGCCGCCTCGCGGCGTCCGGCGGGCGGGCTGGAGACGTGGCCGAGAGGCTGAAGGCACTCGTTTGCTAAATGAGCAGGCCCCCAAAAGGGCCTCGAGGGTTCGAATCCCTCCGTCTCCGCCATTTCAGTCCCAAACTGGGCACGTCGATTCAGCCCCCGTCGCGCGCCGACGCGCGCGCCCTATGCAGGCCGCGCCATACGAGGTCTTCCGGCTCCAGTCTAAACATCACTCAAACGCATTCTGTTCAGCCACTAGCTATGTCGGGCGCATTGCCGGCGAAAGGGTGCTCTCCCATGACCGCCGTCGAGATATCCCCATAGTCAGCCTCCAGCCGAACCGGATCGTGCTCGCGGAACTCGCGCCGTCTGACGACGAGGCTGTGCCGAGGACGCTGGCTCAGATGCGCAATGACAGTCACGCGCGCGAAGCCTGGCCTGCCGCACTCGCGCCGCTGTCCGGCGGAACGGGCTGGTGGTGCCGCTGGTCGCGGCGTTTTCCGTGTCCGGCGTCGCCCTCTGGCAAGTTCACGCACGGCATTTTTCGCGGCCTCGCGCTTGTCCGTTACGCCGCCGGCGGCTGGCTTAGGATTCGTCCCGGCGAGGGGGATATCGTATCGACAGGCTCGCGGCGAGCAGGCGGGGAGCCCGTCGTACCAATACGGTAACTCACCCGCCGAAGTCCGCCCGCCTTCAGGCCGATTGCGGCGTGACGACCTTCTCGGCAATGTCGGCGAGGATATCGCGCCCCTTCAGCATGTCCTCGATGCCGAGATAATCCTGCATGTAGTGGCCGCGATAGCCGCGCCGCTCCAATTCGCGGAAGATATCGGCGAAGTCCATGTTTCCGGTTCCCGGATACAGGTGTTCCTCGATCTCGCCGCGATTGTCGGCCAGCCGGACCTCGCCGCAGCGGCTGAAATCGAGCACGTCGAGAAAGCCGCGAATGCCGCAGTCCAACATATGGGCATGATTGGTCGTGAAGGCCCAGCGCAGGGCCGGCGAGGTCAGCCGCTCGAAATAGAACGCCGCCTCCTCGGGGTCGTGCACCAGATATTTCACCTCGGCGCCCGCGGGTTCGGGATTCATGTTCTCCAAGAGGATGGTCATGCCCTCGTCCTCGGCGATCGCGCTCATGCGGGCGAGGCGGGCGACGGCGATCTCCATGCGCTCACGCTTGTCGGCCGTGAAATGATAGCCGCCATGCATGATCACCCAGCCGGCGCCGAGCGCCTTGGCGGCGCGCAGATAGGCGGTGAGATAGGCATCGGTCGCCTCACTCAGGAACGGCGAGCTTTCGGCGACATTGACCGCCGACAGCGTGTGCAGGCCGAGCGTGATGCCGGCCGCCTCGATTTTCTCCCGGGCACGGGCGAGCCGGGGATTGGAGGGGTCCAGCAACGCCGGGTCCGGATCGAGGCAGATGTCGAGATAATGGACCCCGTTCGCGATCGCCCAGTCGAGACCGGGCTCCAGCCCGATCCGTCGGTTGAGGTCGATCCCGATGCGGGAGCGGAAATCGTTTCTCACGGCAGTTCTCCCATGCTGGCGTGGCGCGCCCGCGATGCCAGCATGCCGGCGATCAGCGGAACGGCGAGGAACAGCGCCGCCGCGACCATCAGCGCCGCCGCGATCGGACGGTCGAAGAAGATGATGGCGGTGCCATGCGACATGGTGAGCGACTGGCGCAGCGAGCTTTCGAAGATCGGCCCGAGCACGAGGCCGAGCACCATGGGCGCCGCCGGCCAGTCGAACCGCTTCATGCCCCAACCCAGCGCGCCGAAGCCCACCACCAGCCAGCAATCCTCAAGGCTGTTGGCCTGCGAGAACACACCGACCAGACAGATCGCGAGGATGGGCGGATACAGCCACTTGTAGGGCACCTTGAGCAGGCGGGCGAACAGGCCGGCGAGCGGCAGGTTCATGATCAGCAGCAGCACATTGCCGATATACATGCTGGCGATGACCGCCCAGACCAGCGTCGAGTTCTGGGTGAACAGCTCGGGGCCGGGGCGCAGACCGAACATGATCAGGGCGCCGAGGATGATCGCCGTGGTGCCCGAGCCGGGCACGCCGAGTGCGAACATCGGGACCAGCGCGCCGGCGGCGGCGGCGTTGTTGGAGGCTTCCGGCCCGGCGACGCCCTCAATGGCACCCTTGCCGAATTCCTCCGGGTGGCGGGAGAGCTTCTTCTCCATGATGTAGGCGATGAAGCTGGCAATGGTCGCGCCCGTGCCCGGCAGGACACCCACCAGGAAGCCGACGAACGAACCGCGCAGGATCGGCATCCGGCTGCGCCGCCAGTCCTCGCGCGTCGGCAGGGCGCTCTTCACCTCGGCCACCGGCCGCGCCGTCGCGGAGGAACAACTCGCCAGCACCTCGCCGACACCGAACAGGGCGACGGTGAGCACGATGAACTCGATGCCGTCCAGCAGCCAGATCATGCCGAAATCGAAACGGGACACGCCGCTTTGCGGGTCGACGCCGATCGTGGCGAGCAGAAGCCCCGCCACGCCCGCCGCCACGCCGCGCAGCACCGAGCGGCCGCTTACAGCGGCGAGGGCGACGAGGCCGAGCACCACCAGTGCGAAATATTCCGGTGGCCCGAAGGCGAGCGCGGCTTCCGCCAGCGCCGGCGCGACCAATGTCAGGCCGAGCGTGGCGATGGTGCCGGCAATGAACGAGCCGATGGCGGCGATCCCGAGGGCAGGGCCGGCACGGCCCTTGATGGCCATCTGGTAGCCATCGATGCTGGTCATGACCGTCGAGGATTCCCCGGGCACGCTGATGAGCACCGAGGTGATGGTGCCGCCATATTGCGCGCCGTAATAGATGCCGGCGAACATGATGAGCGAGCCGGTCGGGTCGCCGCCGAAGGTGAGCGGCAGCAGCAGCGCGATCGCTGCCGAAGGACCGATGCCGGGCAGCACGCCCACCAATTGCCCGAGGAACACGCCGACAAAGCACATCAGCAGATTGGCAGGCGTAAGAGCGGTTGCGAAACCGCCGCCGAGATCGATCAGCGATTCCATGTCAGAAGTCCCACGGCGTGAGTGGAAGAGGCACGGCGAGCCAGTGCACGAAGATCAGCGCCAGGCAGCCGGTGACCAATGCGGAAATGATGGTGGAACGCAGCAGCGGGAGCCGCTCCACATAGAGATAGATGAACATCATCATCGCGAAGACCGGCAGCAGGAACCCGATGAAGCCGAGGCTCGCCACCACGACCACCAGCGCGCCGAGCACGAGCATGGATTTGGTGAGCGGCTCGCGCTCCTCCTCATCGGGGTCCGCCAGAAGCAGCGACACCATCACCCCGCCGGAGAGCAGCAGGAGCAGCGCGCCGTAGACCAGGGGAAGAAAACCTGAGTCCGGCGCGAAGCCGGACCACAGGGGAAAGTCGAGCGAACCCACGACCCAGTACAGGCCGAGCAGAGTCCAGCCGCCGGCGAAGGCCATGTCGCCGGTCAAGATCTTCTGTTTCATTGGGCCTCTCCTCAGGCCGGCTTGGCCAGGAGTTCGCGATAGAGCTTTTCCTGCGCGGCGAGGAACGCCACGAAATCCGCCCCGACGATCGGCGCTTCCGTCGCCACGTTGTCCGCGATGTATTTCTTCATGGTGGGGGAGGCGGCGACCTTCTGCATGATGCCTTCCCAATAGGCCTGGGCGGCCGGGTCGACATCCTTGGGCACGGCGATGCCGCGCCACATCTGGAAGTTCGGCACGGAGAGGCCGATTTCCTTCATGGTCGGGACGTCCGGCATGGCGGAGAAGCGCGTGTCACGGAACACGCCCAGCGCGCGGACCTTGCCGGAGGCGAGCTGGCCCATGAACTCCAGCGGGTTGCCGATCGTGCCGTCGACATGGCCGCCGAGCAGCGCGGTCAGCGATTCACCGCCCGAGTTGAAGTTGACCGGGTTGATGTCCTTGCCGAGGGCGCGCGACAACACGGTGATCGCCATGACATCGGTGGTGCCGCCGGTCGAGAAGTTGAACGTCTTGGTCGGCTTCGACTTGATGTCTTCGACCATCTCCTGCGCGGTCTTGTACTTGGAATCCCCCCGCACGAAGAGCAGGAAGTCGTCGAGCATGAAGTTCATGATCGGCTGGATTTCCGTGAGCGTGCGCGCGGACGGGTTCAGTATCGGCGTGATCTGGGTCGTGCCGTTGATCAGGACGATGGTGTTGGGATCCTTGCGCCGGCTCGCCGCCACATAGCCGAGGCCGACGGCACCGCCGCCGCCCGGCCGGTTGTTGAGCACCAGCGGCTGCGGGATGAGCTTCTCCTCGACGATGATCTTGCCGACCACGCGGGCGAGCAGATCGGAACCGCCGCCGGCCGCGAACGGAATCACCAGTTCGACATCACGGGTCGGCGCCCACGCGCTCTGGGCGAAGGCGCTGCCAAGCATGCCGGAACCGGAGGAAATCAGGCAAGCCGAGGCCGAAGCCCCGAGTACGAAATCTCGGCGTGAAATATTCATGGTCCCCTCCCAGGGATATGTTTTTTTAGATTGGCGTCGCGTTGTATTTTTTGAATTATGAATTCAGTCTGACATTTCCTCTGAGGAATGCAACTGAATTCTCTATTGCGATGCGGTATAGGAAATCTCAATTACTTCAATGAAATAGGTCTCGTTTCCGACACCACTTACCCGCGCAAGCATTCGCAGCGTGCGGGCGTCGAGCAGCCAGAGCTGGCTGCTGCCGGGCGCGCCTCGTGCCCCGCCGGCCACCACGACCAGAGCGCCGTCCCCCGTTACCCCGATCCCGCGCGGGCAGGGCGGCGAGCCGAGCGGATCAGACAGGGCGGCACGCCCGCTCTCCTTCCAGTCGCCCTGCGCGGTGCGCTCGATTCGCGAGACGGTGCCGGTCCGAAAGCAGGTGGCGAAGACGCTCAGGCCGTCAGGCGAAAAGGCGACGCCCATCGGGCGGCTCGGCCGGCCGTCATCGCTGCCGACCGCGACGTGGCGTGCAGCCCAGCCGTCGCCGCGCCTCAGCGCCGCGAGATCGAGAAAGGTGACGGCGTTGCCCTCCGCGCCGGTGCGCGGGCATTCGCGGCTAGCGACCACCGCCAGCGTGCCGTCGGGGCTCGCTGCGATGCCGAACGGGCCGGTCGGCAAATCCAGCCGCGCCAGCGGAGTATGCGGCTCGCCCGACAGCACGTCGGTGAGCGCGAAGGCGGTGACGGTCGAGCTGCCGCCATCGGCGGTGAGCACAAGATCGGGCGTGCCGCGCGCGATGGCGATGCCGGCCGGGTTGGGATAGCGGCCGAAGCCTGGATCAGGCGACCCCGCACGGGTGGGTTCCCCCTCATGCGGCAGCGGGAAATTGTGCCGGAGCGTGAGGGTGAGGAGATCGATCACGCTGATCTGGTAGCCGCCATCCTCAAGGCCGGGACCTTCGCCGGCCGCGACGAGGAGATGGCGGCCATCCGGCGCGACCACGCAACCAACCGGGCCGAACGTCGCCGTCGGCAGGAGCAGGGTCGGGCGGGTGGCGGCGCCGGCCAGCGTCGCCCGCAGGTCGAACATCGCAACCGCCCCGGCGTGCCCGTGGGGGTGGGCGTCAAGCGCCTGCGGGCTCGCGGCGCCAGCATGGTTGACGACGACCAGCCGGTCGAGCTCCGGCACTACCGCCACGCTGACCGGCAGCCCGACAGCCGGAGCCCGGGCACCCGAGGGCAACGCGATGTCCGGTGTGACCCGCGCGCGGGTGATCACGGCGCGGTCGGTATCGTTATTGGCAGGATCGAGTGCGGCGTCGATATCCACGACCGTCAGCATGGGGTCCCAGCGGCCGCTGACGAGGGCCAGGCGTCGCGCGCGTGCATCCATGACGGCACTCTCGGATGTGGGGGGCAGGTGGCGCGCACCATGGAGCTTCCGCCGGCGTCGGGCAACCTAAGGGAAACGGGGCTCCATGGCGCGGTGCAAAAATCCGGTACGGCATTGACATCACCGAACCAGCCCATATTGTTGGCTTGCTTATCCGATAGGCATGCATCGATAAGCATCACATTGGCTGCAGAGGCCCAGGGCAACAGCGCCCCGCGAAATCCCCGCCCGACCGGCGGAAGCGGTTTCGTGGGGCGTTTTGCGTTTGGTCCGGGGTTCGACGGATTTCGGGAGTTGAGATGGGCGCGCCCCTTCGCATCGGCATCCTCTATTCGACCAGCGGCGCCTATGGCGCCTTCGGGCGCGAGTGCCGGGATGGCGCCGAATTCGCCGCCGAGCGGCTGGCGCGCGAGGGCGTGCCGGTTGAGCTGGTGATCGCGGATCCGCAGGGCGAGGCCGGCCGCTATGTGACGCTGGCGCGTGAGCTGCTTCGTGAGAAGGGCTGCCGACACATCGTCGGCACCGCGCTTTCCGCCGCGCGCAAGGATGTCGCGCCTCTGGTCGAGAAGCACGACGCCCTGCTCTGGTACATCTGCCCTTATGAGGGCTTCGAGGCCAATGAGAACATCATCTATACCGGCGCCTGTCCCAACCAGCATCTGCTGCCGCTGTTCGACCACCTGATCCCGCGCCATGGCGGACGGGTGTTTCTGCTCGGTGCGAATTATGTCTGGGGCTGGGAGATGAACCGCCTCGCCCGCGAACTCCTGCTCGCCGGCGGCGGCGAGGTGGTCGGCGAGCGTTTCCTGCCGATCGAGGAGACCGAGATCGGCCGCCTCATCGCCGAAATCCGGGCGCAGCGGCCGTCCTTCATTCTCAACAACCTGATCGGTCCGTCGAGCTACGCCTTCCTCGCCGCCATGAGCGAGCTTGCGCGCGAGGACTCCGCGTTCCGTCCGGAGGTCTGCCCGGTGGTGAGCTGCGACCTCACCGAATGCGAGCTTGGCGAGTTCGCGCCCGGAGTCGCCGTCGGCCAGCTCGCCGCCGCCTGCTATTTCGACAGCCTCGACACGCCGGAAAACCGCGCCTTCAAGGCGATGGCGAGCGCGCGCTATGGGATGGGCCGGCGCTTTTCCTCGTTTTTCTCGGGTGCCTATGCGGCGGTGCGGCTTTGCGCCGAGGCCATCGTCGCCGCCGGCACCGACGAGCCGGCCGAGGTGCGCCGCGCGGTCTGCGGCAAGGTGCACCAGACGGTGCAGGGCCCGATCCGCGTCGACCCGCGCACCAATCATGCCGCATTGCCGTTCCATCTCGGGCGCATCAACGGAGAGGGCGGGTTCGACGTCATCGCCTCGCGCCCGCCGATCGCCGCCGATCCCTATCTCACCGGCGCGCGCGGCGCCCACGCGAGCCATCTGAGGGTGGTGTCATGATCACACCAAATTTGGTCGGCCGCCGCGCTCTGGTGCTCCACCGTCCCGACGAGGCGATCGCCCGGCTGGAGCGCCAGCTCCGGCTGATCGGCCTTGATGTCGAGCAGCGCTGGGCGCCGATGCCGGCGGGCGAGACGCTGGATATCGTGCTGGTCGATGCCGATCAGGGCTGGAACGGGCTTCTACCGTGGGCGCCGGGCTCGGCGGCGGCGCTGCCGGTGGTCGCGCTGCTGGGTTCGGAAGCGCCGGGGCGCGTCGCCTGGGCCATCGATCAGGGCGCGGGCGCGATCATCGCCAAGCCGGTCGCGGCGGCGGCGGTCTATCCGGCGCTGGTCCTCGCGCTGCACGCCTTCGCGGCGCGGCTGGAGACCGAGCGCAAGATCGACCGGCTCAACGAGCGGCTACGGATGCGCGCCGTGGTGGCGCGCGCGGTCGAGGCAATCGCACTGCGGCAGGGGATCGACGAGGAGGCGGCCTATGGCCAGCTCCGCGATATAGCGATGAACCGGCGCCTGTCTCTCGAACAGGCCGCCGCGGCCGTGCTGGCGCGCCGCCATATGCTGCCCGAGGTCGGCTGATGGCGGTCGCTTCATTCCGAGCGATGCTGCGCCGGCCGATGCTGACGCTGGCGCTTGTCATCATCGCGCTGGTGGTCGCCTGCGCTCTGCTGGCGCCGCTGCTCGCGCCCTATGCGCCGGACGATCAGATCTTCGACGGTCTGTCGCTGGAGGGGGCGCCGCTGCCACCCTCCGCGCAGTTTCTGCTCGGCACCGACACGCTCGGCCGCGACCTGCTCTCGCGTCTCATCTATGGCGCGCGGACCTCGCTGCTGATCGGGCTCGTCGCCAACGGCACGGCGGTGCTCATCGGGCTCACGGTGGGCGTGCTGGCCGGCTATTTCTCGGGGCTCATCGGCGGCGTGCTGATGCGCTTCACCGATCTGATGACCGCCTTTCCGGCGCTGCTGCTGGCCATCGTGCTGGCGGCGCTGCTCAAGCCGAGCCTGTGGATCGTGGCGCTGGTCATCGCCATGGTGAACTGGGTGCAGGTGGCGCGCATCGGCTACACGGAGGCGCGCTCTCTGGCCGAGCGCGACTTCATCCTCGCCGAGCGGGCGATGGGGGCAGGGCACCTGCGCATATTGTTCCGCCACATCGTGCCGCATCTGGTGCCGACCGCCATTGTATGGGGCACGCTCGGCATCGCGACGACGGTGCTGCTGGAGGCGACGCTCTCCTTCCTTGGTATCGGCGTACAGCCGCCGGAGCCCTCCTGGGGTAATATCGTCTTCGAGAGCCAGAGCTATTTCCAGTCGGCGCCGTGGCTCGTCTTCTTCCCCGGCATCGCGATCCTGATGACCGCGCTGTCGTTCAATCTGGTGGGCGACGCGCTGCGCGACTTCATCGACCCGACCCTGAGGGGGAGGGACTGATGGCACTGCTGCTCATCCGCCGCCTGCTTCAGGCCGCGCTCATCCTGCTCGGGGTGGCCGCCATCACCTTCGTGCTGCTCTATGCGCTGCCGGCGGATCCCGCGGTGCTGCTGGCGGGGCGAAACGCCACGCCGCAGATCGTCGCCAGCATCCGCCACCAGCTTGGCCTCGACCTGCCGCTCCCGGTGCAGTTCTGGCATTACCTCACCAATCTGCTGCAGGGCGACCTCGGCCGTTCCTTCAACCAGAAGACCGCCGTTGCCCCCCTCATCCTCGCCCGGCTGCCGGCGACGCTGACGCTGATGGCGGCCGGCATCGCCATCGAGGTGCTGGTCGGGCTGACGCTCGGCGTGATCGCGGCGGTGCGCCGCGATGGGCCGGTGGACCGGCTGGTGATGACGCTTTCCTTCGTCGGTGTCTCCACCCCGCAATTCCTGGTGGCGCTGCTGCTGCTTTATGTGTTCGCCGCCACGCTCGGCTGGTTCCCGATGTCGGGCTACGGCACGCCGGCCCATCTGGTGCTGCCGGCGGTCACGCTCGGCATTCTCGGTGCCGGCTGGTATGCGCGCATTGTGCGCTCGGCGATGATCGATGTGCTCGGGCAGGACTATGTGCGCACCGCCCACGCCAAGGGTGTCCCGGCCGCGCGCGTGGTGCTGCGCCACGCTCTGCCTAATGCGCTGCTGCCGGTGATCGCGATGATCGGCATCGATATCGGCCAGTTCATGGGCGGAACCGTGGTGGTCGAGGCGGTGTTCGGCTGGCCCGGCATCGGCCAGCTCGCCTGGCAGGCGATCCAGCAGGTCGACATCCCGATCATCATGGGCGTCACGCTGGTCTCTGCGCTCGCCATCGTTCTCGGCAACCTCCTCGCCGACCTCATTGCCCCCCTCATCGATCCGCGTATCCGCGCGGCCTGATGTCCCGACAACACGCGTTCAACCAACAACCAGAGGGTTCCACGCCATGCTGAAGACCTTGATGCGATCGACGGCATTAGCTGCCGCGATCGCCTTCGCGCCGGCCGCCGTGCTTACGCTCGGCACCATCGCCCCCGCCCTTGCGCAGGCGCAGGGCGGCGACATCGTCGTCACCTACAAGGACGACATCGCCACGCTCGATCCCGCCATCGGCTATGACTGGCAGAACTGGTCGATCATCAAGAGCCTGTATTCGCGCCTGATGGACTACACGCCCGGCACGCCCGACCTCGTGCCCTCGCTGGCCGAGAGCTTTGAGGTGTCTCCCGACGGGCTCACCTACACCTTCAAGCTGCGCAAGGGCGTGAAGTTCTCCAATGGCCGCGAGGTGGTGCCGGCCGATGTGAAGTACTCCATCGAGCGCGCGGTCGATCCCAAGACGGAAGGCCCCGGCGGCGGCTTCTTCGGCGCCATTGCCGGCTTCGACGACTTCACCGCCGGCAAGGCGGACGGGCTCGCCGGCATCGAGACCCCGGATGATTCGACCGTCGTCTTCAAGCTCTCGCGCCCGGACGCGACCTTCCTGCATGTGCTGGCGATCAACTTCGCCTCGGTCGTGCCTAAGGAGGCGGTAGAGGCCGCCGCCGGTGATTTCGGCAAGAAGCCGGTGGGCTCGGGCACCTTCGTGATGAAGGACTGGGTGATCGGCCAGAAGCTCGTCTTCGCGCGCAACCCCGACTATTTCGTCAAGGGCGTGCCGCATATCGACAGCTTCACCATCGAGATCGGCCAGGAGCCGCTGGTGGCGCTGCTGCGCCTGCAGAAGGGCGAGGTCGACATCGCCGGCGACGGCATTCCGCCGGCCAAGTTCATCGAGATTTCCAAGTCGCCCGAGGCCAAGGACCTGATCGTCGACGGCGAGCAACTCCACACCGGCTATGTGACGCTCAACACCAAGATCAAGCCGCTCGACGACGTGAAGGTGCGTCAGGCGCTGAACATGGCGATTAACAAGGAGCGCATCGTCCGCATCGTCAATGGCCGCGCGACCCCGGCGAACCAGCCGCTGCCTCCGGCCATGCCGGGCTATGACACGGCATATAAGGGCTATGCCTATGACGTAGCCAAGGCCAAGGCGCTGCTGAAGGAGGCCGGCTACGCTGACGGCTTCTCGACCGTGCTCTATTCTACCAACACCGACCCGCAGCCCCGCATCGCGCAGGCGATCCAGCAGGACCTCGCGGCCATCGGCGTCAAGGCGGAGATCAAGGCGCTGGCGCAGTCCAACGTGATCGCCGCCGGCGGCACCGAGGGCGAGGCCCCGATGATCTGGTCGGGCGGTATGGCCTGGATCGCGGACTTCCCGGATCCGTCCAATTTCTACGGCCCGATCCTTGGCTGCGCCGGCGCGGTTCAGGGCGGTTGGAACTGGGCGTGGTACTGCAACGAGGACCTGCAGAAGCGCTCCGTTGCCGCCGATTCCATGTCCGATCCGGCCAAGTCGGCGGAGCGCATCGAGGCATGGAAGAAGATCTTCGTCGACGTGATGGCCGACGCGCCGTGGAT
This sequence comes from Ancylobacter sp. G4_0304, assembly GCF_047501495.1. Taxonomy (NCBI): domain Bacteria; kingdom Pseudomonadati; phylum Pseudomonadota; class Alphaproteobacteria; order Hyphomicrobiales; family Xanthobacteraceae; genus Ancylobacter; species Ancylobacter sp. G4_0304. The sequence continues at coordinate 12,419 of NZ_JAZDRM010000003.1, forward strand.
CCCGATCTTCAACGAGCGCCGCGTGGTGGCGAAGTCGAAGCGGATGGGCGGCGAGCCGAACATCTATGTCGATCCGACCCGCGTCATCAATTACGACGCGATCTTCGTGAAGCCGTGACGGACTGAGCTTTCCCGCCGCGGCGCCATCGCCGCGGCGGGGGCTCCCGGCTGCAACCAAAGAGAACGACCATGTGCGTGGCCTGCAATCACACGATCCATCGTGCCAACCACCATTTCGGCTGGAACCGGGACTTCACACCCGTGCTGACGGCGCAGTCCGGCGAGACGATCCATTTCGAATGCATCGATTCCTCCGCCGGACAGCTCGGCGAGGGCTCGACGGTGGAGAGCGTGCGCACGCTGGATTTCGGCAAGGTCAACCCGGTGACCGGCCCCGTCTTCATCGAGGGCGCGGCACCCGGCGACGCGCTCAAGGTGACGATCCGCAAATTCGTGCCGTCCGGCATTGGCTGGACCGCGAACATCCCCGGCTTCGGCCTGCTCGCCGAGGATTTTCCTGATCCAGCGATCCATGTCTGGAAATATGACGCTCTGTCGCTCGCGCCGGCACTGTTCGGACCCGGCGGGCGCGTGCCGCTGAAGCCCTTTGCCGGCACGATCGGCGTCGCACCCGCCGAGCCGGGCCTGCATTCGGTGGTGCCGCCGCGCCGTGTCGGCGGCAATCTGGACATTCGCGACATCACCGAGGGCGTGACGCTCTATCTGCCTGTCGAGGTCGAGGGTGCGCTGTTCTCCATCGGCGACACCCATGCCGCGCAGGGCGATGGCGAGGTGTGCGGCACCGCGATCGAGAGCCGGATGGATGTCGAGGCGACGATCGAACTGGTGAAGGACGCCCGGCTGGTGTCCCCGCGCTTCACCACGCCGGGCCCGGTGACGCGCCATCTCGACGCCGCCGGCTACGAGGTCACGACCGGCATCGGCCCGGACCTGATGACCGGGGCCAAGGAGGCGCTGAAGCGGATGATCGACCTTCTGGCCGCCGAACACGGGATGAACCCGGTCGACGCCTATATGCTGTGCTCGGTTTGCGGCGACCTGCGCATCAGCGAGATCGTCGACATGCCGAACTGGGTGGTGTCATTCTACTTCCCACGGATCGTGTTTTCGTGAGCGTGCCGGTCCTCGCCGTCGACGGGCTGTGCGTCGATGCCCGCACGCCGCAGGGCGCGCGGCGCGTGCTGCACGAGGTCAGTTTCGCGCTCGCGGCGGGGGAGACGCTGTGCCTTGCCGGCGAGAGCGGCTCCGGCAAATCGGTGACCTCGCTCGCCATCATGCGGCTGCTCGCCAAAGGCGCGTTGCGCGTCGCCTCGGGGGCGATCCGGCTGGAGGGGCGCGACCTGCTCGCCCTGCCGGAGCGTGCCATGCGGCGCGTGCGCGGCGGGGACGTCGCCATGATCTTTCAGGAGCCGATGACCTCGCTCAACCCGGTGATCAGCATCGGCGCGCAGCTTACCGAGGCGATCCGCATCCACCAGGGCGCCGAGAACGCGCAGGCCCGCGCCCGCGACATGCTGGACGCGGTGCGCATCACCGATCCGGCGCGTCGGCTCGCGCAATATCCGCACGAATTATCCGGCGGCATGCGCCAGCGCGTGATGATCGCCATGGCGCTGTCCTGCCGGCCCAAAGTGCTGATTGCCGACGAGCCGACCACCGCGCTCGACGTCACGGTTCAGGCTCAGATTCTCACTTTGATGCGCGAGCTGAAAGGCGAGTTTGGCACCTCGATCCTGCTGATCACCCACGACATGGGCGTGGTCGCGCAGATGGCGGATCGCGTCGCGATCATGCAGGCCGGGCGCATCGTGGAGGCGGCAGAGGCGGTGCCGCTGTTCACCGCGCCGCGCGAGGACTATACGCGCGACCTGCTCGCCGCCGTGCCCCGGCTCGGCGCCCGCGCCGGCACGGACGGACCGCCACGTGTCACCGCCGCGGCGCCGCCCGAGCCGCAGCCGGCGGAAAGTCCGTTGCTGTTCGTGCGCGATCTTAGCGTCACCTATGGCCGGCGCGGCACATGGTTCGGTGGTGCGGCGCCGGCTCCGGCCGTGGGCGGCGTGTCGTTCGAGCTCAGGCGCGGGCGCACGCTCGGCCTCGTCGGCGAGAGCGGCTCGGGCAAGTCGACCACCGGCAAGGCGGTGCTTGGCCTCATTCCGTTCTCCGGCGAGGTGGTGCTCGACGGCGTACCGATCGCCGGCCTGTCGCCGCGCGAGATGAAGCCGGTGCGCCGCAAGGCGCAGATGATCTTCCAAGACCCCTATGCCTCGCTCGATCCACGCATGTCGGTGGGGGCGGCCATCGCGGAGCCGCTCGCCATTCACGGCATCGGCACCCGCGCCGAGCGCGCCGAGCGCACGGTCGAGTTGCTGCGCCGCGTCGGCCTGTCGCCGGACCATGCGAGCCGCTACCCGCACGAATTCTCCGGTGGCCAGCGCCAGCGTATCTGCATCGCCCGTGCGCTTGCCCTGGAGCCGAAACTCATCGTCGCGGATGAAAGCGTGGCGGCGCTCGACGTCTCGGTGCGGGCGCGCGTGCTCGACCTGATGCTGGAACTTCAGGAGACGATGGGCCTCGCCTATCTGTTCATCTCCCACGACATGGCGGTGATCGAGCGCATGTGCCACGACGTGGCGGTGATGCGCGGCGGCGCCATCGTCGAGGCCGGCAGCCGGCGGGCGGTATTCGAAGCGCCGGCCGATGCCTATACGCGCGAACTGATGGCCGCCGTGCCGCTGCCCGACCCCACGCGGCGCGGCCACGAAGCTCCCGGACGGCCGGTAGTTCCAGCCGCGTAGTCCGGTCGTCGCCTTGCGGGCATGGCGGAAAGTGCAACAGGATGGTGCCGGGCGACTCGCCCACCTTTCAACCTGCCGGGTCGGTTTCGATGCAGCTTGTTTTCGACGGTCACAACGACGTTCTCCTGCGGCTGTGGAAACACGCGGCGGCCGGCATCGATCCGCTGCGCGAATTCGGCGAGGGCACGACGTCCGGCCACATCGACGCGCCGCGCGCCCAGGCCGGCGGGCTCGGCGGTGGGCTGTGCGCGATCTACATTCCCTCCGGCGACCTCGTGCTCAAGGCGCCGGACGCCAACGGCCATTATGTGACACCGATGGCCGCGCCGCTGGAGCGCGCGCCCTCGCTCGACATCGCGCTCGACATGGCGGCGATCGCGCTGCGGCTGGATCGTGCCGGGCTCTGGCGGCTGTGCCGCTCCACGGCGGATATCCGCGAGGCCATGGTGGCCGGCACTTTCGCCGCCGTGCTGCATATGGAAGGCTGCGAGGCGATCGACCGCGATCTGGCCGCGCTGGAGACCTTCCATGCCGCCGGCCTGCGCTCGCTCGGCCCGGTATGGAGCCGGCACAATATTTTCGGCCACGGCGTGCCTTTCGCCTATCCGATGAGCCCGGATACCGGCCCCGGCCTGACCGAGGCCGGCTTCGATCTCGTACGCGCCTGCGACAGGCTCGGCATCGCCATTGATCTCGCCCATATCACCGAGCAGGGGTTCTGGGATGTCGCGCGCACCAGCGACAAGCCGCTGATCGTCAGCCATTCCAACGCCCATGCGCTGACCCCGGTGGCGCGCAACCTCACCGACCGGCAAATGGACGCGGTGCGCGAGAGCGCGGGGGTGGTCGGGCTCAACTACGCCACCACCATGCTGCGCCCCGATGGCGCGGAGAATGCCGACACGGCGCTTACTCTCATGGTTGCGCACATCCGCTACATGGTTGAGCGCATGGGCATCGACTGCGTGGCGCTCGGCTCGGATTATGACGGCGCCACCATTCCGGCGGCGATCGGCGACGCAGCCGGCCAGCAGGCGCTGGTCGGCGCGTTGGCTACCGATGGCTTCTCTGAGGAGGAACTCGCCAAGCTGTGCCGGGACAACTGGTTGCGGGTTCTCGCCCGCGCCTGGCATGAGAACTGAACGCCACCAACATTGCAGGGAGACGGGTCATGATCGTGCAGCGACTTCCGCGTTTCGGCCTCCATGCGCTGGGCGCCGCCCTGTGCCTCGCTCTCAGTTACGGCACGCCAGCGCTGGCCAAGACGCCAGCGGACACGCTGGTCGAGGGCTTTGCCATCGACGACATCATCTCCATGGACCCGGCGGAATCCTTCGAGCTGACCGCCGGCGAGGTGCTGGGCAATGTCTATTCCTCGCTGGTGCGGCTCGACCTCGACGACACCTCGAAGGTGGTGGGCGAGCTGGCAGAAAGCTGGACCGTCTCCGATGACGGGCTGACCTTCACCTTCAAGCTGAAGCCCGGCCTCGTCTTCGCCTCCGGCAATCCGCTCACCGCCGACGATCTCGCCTGGTCGTTCGAGCGCATGGTGAAGCTCGACAAGAGCCCGGCCTTCCTGCTCAATCAGTTCGGCCTCACCGGCGAGAACGTGACGCAGAAGGTGAAGGCGCTCGACCCCTCGACGCTGGCGATCACCGTCGACCAGCCCTATGCGCCGAGCTTCGTGCTCAACGTGATGGCGGCGAGCCCGATTTCGGCGGTCGATCGCAAGCTGGTGGAGCCGAATATCAAGACGGCGCCGGTCAGCGACACCAACAAATATGGCAGCGATTTCGGCAATGGCTGGCTGAAGACCAATTCCGCCGGCTCCGGTCCGTTCAAGCTGCGGCAGTGGCGGGCCAACGAGGCCGTGGTGCTGGACCGCAACGACAAATATTTCGGCCCGCAGGCCAAGCTCGCCCGCGTGGTCTATCGCCACATGAAGGAGAGCGCCGGCCAGCGCCTCGCGCTTGAGGCCGGGGACATCGACGTCGCGCGCAATCTGGAGCCGGGCGACCTCACCGCGGTGCTCGCCAACCCGAAGCTTGCCGTGGTCACCAAGCCCAAGGGCACGGTCTATTACATCAGCTTCAACCAGAAGAACCCGAACCTCGCCAAGCCCGAGGTGCGCGAGGCGCTCAAATATCTCATCGACTACGACGCGATCGGCGCCACGCTGATCAAGGGCATTGGCGAGGTGCACCAGACCTTCCTGCCGGAAGGCGTGCTCGGCGCACTCGATGCCAAACCGTACAAGCTCGACGTCGAGAAGGCCAAGGAACTGCTGGCGAGCGCCGGCCTCAAGGACGGCTTTACCGTCACCATCGACGTGCGCAACACCCAGCCCGTGACCGGCATCGCCGAAGCGTTCCAGCAGAGCGCGGCCAAGGCGGGGGTGAAGGTCGAGATCATTCCCGGTGACGGCAAGCAGACGCTGACCAAGTACCGCGCCCGCAACCACGACATGTATATCGGCCAGTGGGGCTCGGATTACTGGGATCCCAACTCCAACGCCGAGACCTTCACCGCCAACCCGGACAATTCCGACGCCGGCAAGATCAAGACGCTGGCGTGGCGCAATGCGTGGGATGTGCCGGAACTCACCGCCCGCACCCGCGCCGCCCTGCTGGAGAAGGATGCCGAGAATCGGGCGCAGCTCTATCGCGAGCTGCAGAAGGATGTGCTGGAGACCGGCCCCTATGCGCTGATCTTCCAGCAGACCGAAGTCGCGGGCATTGGCGGCAATGTCGAGGGGCTTCGGCTCGGCCCGACCTTCGACACCAATTATGTCGGCCCCGTATCCAAGAAGTGAGCGGGAGCCGGTTCGATGAGCACGACGGTCGCCGCCGCCTCACGAACCGGCTCCCGCCCGGCCGCTCGGCTGTGGCGGCCGCTGCTCGGTCTGATCCGCTTTGCCGCCGTGGTCGCCACCACCTTCCTCGGCCTGCTGGCGGTCACCTTCTTCATCGGCCGGGTGATCCCGGTCGATCCGGTGCTGGCGGTGCTGGGCGACCGGGCGCCGGCCTCGGCCATGGAGCGGGTGCGCGAGGAGATGGGCCTCAATCTGCCGCTCTGGCAGCAATTCGTGCTGTATGTGCGGCAGGCGTTTTCCGGTGATTTCGGCACCTCGGTGCTGACCACCAACGCGGTGATGGACGACATCCGCCGGGTGTTCCCCGCCACCATCGAGCTCGCGACGCTCGGCACGCTGATCGGCACCGGGCTCGGCGTCCCGCTCGGCGTGCTGGCGGCGGTGAAGCGCGGCAGTCTCACCGACCAGATCGTGCGCGTCATCGGGCTTGTCGGCTATTCGGTGCCGATCTTCTGGCTGGCGCTGCTGTCGCTGCTGATCTTCTACGCCCGGCTCGGATGGGTGGCCTATCCCGGGCGGATCGGCGTCGCCTTCGAGTACAGCTTCACCTCGACCACCGGGCTTTATCTGCTGGATGCGCTGTGGCAGGGCGAGTGGGAAGTGGCGTGGGACGTGTTCCGCCACATCATCCTGCCGGCTTCGCTGCTCGGCTATTTCTCGCTGGCCTATATCAGCCGCATGACCCGCAGTTTCATGCTCAACGAGCTGGGGCAGGAATACATCGTCGCCGCCCGCGCCAAGGGCCTGTCGGAGGCGCGCATCATCTGGTGCCACGCCCTGCGCAACGCGGCGGTGCCGCTGGTGACGGTGATCGCCTTGTCCTACGCCAATCTGCTGGAAGGCTCGGTGCTGACGGAGACCGTGTTCTCCTGGCCCGGCCTCGGGCTTTACATCACCAACTCGCTCCAGAACGCCGACATGAACGCGGTGCTGGGCGGGACGCTGGTGATCGGCGCGACCTTCATCGGCATCAACCTGTTGTCCGACCTGCTGTACCGGCTGCTCGACCCGAGGACGCACGCACGATGAGCGAGGCCGGAATCGGAAGCGGGCAGGGGACCCGCGCATGGCTGCTCTCGGAATATCCGGCCTCGCGGATGCGGGCGCGGCTGGGGCGGGCCTATGCGACCTGGCTGCGCTTCGCCGTCAACCGGCTGGCGGTGGTGGGGCTCGCGATCCTGATCGCTCTGGTTCTGGTGGCGACGTTTGCCGGGGTCCTTGCGCCACATTCGCCCTATGCCGGCGATCTTGCCGGCGCGCGGCTGCTGCCGCCACTCTCGCCCGGCCATCTGCTCGGCACTGACGATCAGGGTCGCGACATTCTCTCCCGGCTTATTCACGGCTCCCGGCTGACGCTTGCCGTGGTGCTCATGGTCGCCGTGCTCACCGCTCCGGTCGGCCTGCTGGTCGGCACGGTCGCGGGCTATGCCGGCGGCATCATCGATACGGTGCTGATGCGCGTTACCGACATCTTCCTGGCCTTTCCCAAGCTGGTGCTGGCGCTGGCGCTGGTCGCCGCGCTCGGGCCGGGCATTGAGAACGCGGTGATCGCCATCGCCATCACCTCCTGGCCGCCTTATGCCCGCATGGCGCGGGCCGAGACGCTGGCGGTGCGCCATGCCGACTATATCGACGCGATCCGGCTGATGGGCGCCTCGCCGCTGCGCATCGTGCTGCGCCATGTCATGCCGATGTGCCTGTCCTCGCTGATCGTGCGGGTGACGCTCGACATGGCCGGTATCATCCTGATTGCGGCCGGCCTCGGCTTTCTGGGTCTCGGCGCCCAGCCGCCGGCGCCGGAATGGGGCGCGATGATCGCCTCGGGGCGGCGCTTCATCCTGGATCAATGGTGGGTGGCGACCATGCCGGGCATGGCGATCCTGACCGTGAGCCTCGGTTTCAACCTGGTCGGCGATGGCCTGCGCGACGCGCTCGACCCGCGCGAGGCCGAGCGATGACCCCGATGCTGACGGTCGAGGATCTCGCCATCTCCTTCGCCACCCGCACCGGCCGTGTCGAGGCGGTGCGCGGCGTCTCGTTCACGCTCGGGCGCGAGCGGCTCGGCATCGTCGGCGAGAGCGGCTCGGGCAAGTCGCTGACCGGGCGCGCCATCATGGGGCTGACGCCGCCAAGCGCGGACGTGACCGCCCGGCGGCTGGCCTTCGACGGCATCGACCTGCTGACCGCGCCGCCGGCACAGCGCCGTGCGTTGCGCGGTGCGCGGCTCTCCATGGTGCTCCAGGACCCGAAATATTCGCTCGATCCGGTGATGAGCCTCGGCCGGCAGATCGTCGAGACGCTGAGGACCCATGAGCGGGTGTCCCGCCGCGAGGCGCGGGAGCGGGCGCTCGACATGCTGGCGGCGGTGCAGATCGAGAACCCGGCCCGGGTGTTCGACCTTTATCCGCATGAGGTGTCCGGCGGCATGGGCCAGCGGGCCATGATCGCCATGATGCTGATCGCCAATCCCGAGCTAATGATCGCCGACGAGCCGACCTCGGCGCTCGACGTCACGGTGCAGCTTGAGGTGTTGGGCATTCTCGACCGGCTGGTGACCGATCGCGGCATGGGGCTGATCTTTATCTCGCACGATCTGCGCCTCGTCTCCTCGTTCTGCGACCGGGTGCTGGTGATGTATGCCGGGCGTGTGGTCGAGGAGATCGCCGCCGCCGAACTTGCCCATGCACGTCACCCCTATACGCGCGGGTTACTGGCCTGCGTGCCGGTGCCCGGCCATGACCGGCATCCGCTGCCGGTGCTCGACCGCCGGCCGGAGTGGCGGCTATGACCGACGCCGTGCCGGCTCTCTCGCTTGCCGGGGTGAACGTTGCCTATGACGGCTATCGCGCGCTGGCGGATGTCAGCCTGAACGTCGCCGCCGGCGAGGCGTTCGGGCTGGTCGGGGAATCCGGTTCCGGCAAGTCGACCCTGCTGCGCGCCATCGCCGGCCTCGCGCCCGTCTCCGCCGGCACGCTGCGGGTCGAGGGCGAGACGCTGACCGGCCGTCGGCGGGGCAGGGCGTTCCATGCCCGCGTGCAGATGGTGTTCCAGGACCCTTATGGCTCTCTGCATCCGCGCCAGACGGTCGACCGGCAATTGCTGGAACCGCTCGCGATCCACGGTGTCGATGCCACCGGCCCGCGCATCCTGCGCGCGCTGGACGAGGTGGGGCTCGGCGCCGGCTTCCGCTTCCGCTACCCGCACCAGCTTTCCGGCGGCCAGCGCCAGCGTGTCGCCATCGCCCGCGCTCTCATCCTCGAACCCGCGATCCTGCTGCTGGACGAACCGACCTCGGCGCTCGACGCCTCGGTGCAGGCGGAAGTGCTGAACCTGCTGGAGCAGGTGAGGGCGGAGCGGGGCCTGACCTATCTGCTGGTGAGCCACGATCTCGGCGTCATCATCCATATGTGCGGCAGGCTCGCGGTGATGCGCGGCGGGCGCATCGTCGAACAGCTTTCGGCCGACGCGCTGGTCGCCGGGCGGATCGACACCGACTATACGCGGGCGCTAATGGCGGCGAGCGTGGGATTCCGGCGGGAGGGCGAGGTGCATGGACAGTATGGCAACTGACACGGGCGGCCTCGACGCCGTGGCAACAGCCGCGCTGATCCGATCCGGGGCGCTGTCCAGCGTCGAGGCGGTGCGCGCCAACCTCGCGCGCATCGATCGCCTCGATCCGACGCTGCACGCCTTCGTGCTGCGGCTCGACGCGCGCGCCCTCGCCATGGCCGCCGATCGCGACGCCGAAAGCGCCGCCGGCCGGCGCCGCGGGCCCCTCCACGGCGTGCCGGTGGCGGTGAAGGACCTGTTCGATATCGAGGGCTATCGCACGGGCTCCGGCTCGCGCTGCTTTCCCGATCACGTCGCGCGGATGACCGCGACCGCCGTGCGCCGGCTGGAAGCGGCGGGCGCCGTCGTCGTCGGCAAGACCCATACGGTGGAGTTTGCCTTTGGCGGCTGGGGCACCAATCCGGTGCTCGGCGCGCCGCGTAATCCGTTCGACCCCGCCGTGCACCGCGCGCCCGGCGGTTCCAGCAGCGGCTCGGCCGTGGCGGTGGCGAGCGGCATGGTGCCGCTGGCGCTGGCGACCGACACCGGCGGTTCGGTGCGCATTCCGGCCGCCTTTTGCGGCCTGTTCGGCCACAAGTCGACGCCGGGCCTGATCGGGCGCGGCGGCATGCGCTTCCTCTCGCGCTCGCATGACAGCATCGGCGCGCTGGCCCGCAGCGTGCGCGACCTGCGCATGGCAATCACGCTGCTCGCTGGGCCGGAGCCCGACGATGAGGCCAGCCACGACGCGCCCGCCGACCTGTTCGCGGCGACAAGCGCCCCGGGCGCGTTCCGGCTCGCGACCTTCGAAGACCCCGCCTTCGCCAGGCTAGACGGAGAGGTGCGCACCGCCTTCGAGGCGACGCTGGCGCAATTGGGCAAGCGCTTCGGCGAGGTCGCGCGGATTGCGCCACCAGCGCCGATGGAGACGTTGTGCGAGAAGGCGGGCCGCCTGATGTCGGCGGAAAGCTACGCGACGCTTCATGAGGTGACTGAGGATCCGGCCACGGATATCGCCCCGGAAATCCGCGCGCGGATCAATCTCGGCCGCGAGGTGACGGACAGCGAGATCGCCGGGCTTCATGAGCTGAAGCGGGTATGGAGGGCGCGCTTCGCCGAGGCCTTCGCGCCTTTCGTGCTGGTGATGCCGGGCATGCCGATCCTGCCGCCGCGCCTCGCCGAGATTGACCAGGCCAACATGGCTCTGAGCATTTTCGGGCGCTACGTCAACATGCTGGACCTGTGCGCGGTCTCGGTGCCGGTCGGCCTCTCTCGCGACGGCCTGCCGATCGGCGTGCAGCTCATCGGCCGCCCCTTCGCCGATGCCCGCCTGCTCGATCTGGCCGAGACGCTGGAAGGCGAAGGCCTCGCCGCCTTCCGTCCGCCGCCTATCTGACACACGGCAATATGGTTTGGGGTTATGGGTGGTCTGCGGCAAGCTGACGGTGGCGTGGCTGTATCGGCCATGTTTGCTCAAGGTATGTGTTTGTTTAAGCGATGAATTTTCCTGAGAACGACGTGTGGGCAAGGGCGGGGGCATGCGTCGAGAATCCGGGTCGTCCGGAGCTCAGTTCGAAGGTTTGGCCAAAACCGCATGAGGGCCATTGACCCCCGCGGCCCAATCGGGCTAGGCAGATGCCGCTGCACCCGTAGCTCAGCTGGATAGAGCGCTGCCCTCCGAAGGCAGAGGTCGCACGTTCGAATCGTGCCGGGTGCGCCACTTCGGTACAAAACTGCGAACGCCGTTCGCCGCCGAGCCTACGCTTGATGCGGCAGCCAGCGTGCGCAGAAGGTCCGACTTGTTCCCCATCAACCAAATCTCCGACTTGCTCACCACCTCAACGCGATGAGCGAGCGCCCGAGGGTGATCGCGGTGATACTCGCCGGTCTCGGTACGCAGCTTGGCGCGGGCGACCTCGGAGAAGTGCTTCAGGCTCTCAGCTTGGCCTCGGCCTCCGTCGCACGCTTGTTGAGCTCGGTGATGTGGCTGCGCCGCCGCTCGACAAGCTTTTCAAGAAGTACGGAAAGGCGCTCGGCATCGAGAATGCGTCGCTCCAGATGATCGATGACAGCTCGGTCGAGCCGCGCGGACCGGCGATCACGATGCGGCAGCCAATCGGTGGGCGTGAGCCGTTCCAACAGCCCTGACCGGCATTTTCCTTCATCGCCCGCAGGGTGAGCTGAGCATTCTCCTTGGACTGATACTCGTCGAACAGCGTCATGATCCGGCGCATCATGACGCTCATAGGATCGTCGCCGAGGTCTTGACGCAGCTCTCTCGACTGCCAACCAGCGCTCTCAGCGGGTGCATCGCCGCCTCCATAAATTCGGCAGACACCTTCCCCTTCTGTGCGTCGGTCCCCTTCGGAAGGCCAAGGACCAAACACGCGCGCCAAAAAGCTAGGAATTCGGACCGAGCAACAAGGCTCGCAGGATAGGTTGACGATCAGGCTATCAACCTGTCATACCAGTACAGATGACAATGCGGCGGCAACAAAGTTCGCGACGGACCCCATTTGGGGCGCGCATCAGGGATTGGTTGCCGTGATCACCTGGGATGGCGAGAGGGCTAAGAGAATGAAGATTGCGATCGTCGGTTGCGGTGTGGTGGGGTCGTCTTGGTCGCTGGTCTTTGCTCGCGCAGGGCACGATCTGGTCATTTACGATCGCACGCCTGCAGCGGCTGAGGCAGCTGTGGCGTTCGTTGCCAATGCTGACCCTGCGCTCTCCAAGCGCTGTCGCATTGCATCGAGCCTCGCCGATGCGCTGGAGGCCGCCGACTATGTGCAGGAAAGCGCTCCGGAGCGGCTGCCGATCAAGCTGGCGCTGTATCAGGAGATGGACGCGCTGCTGTCGCCGACCACGATCGTTGCCAGCTCGACCTCCGGCTTCCCCGCCTCCGCCTTCACCGAGGGACTGAAGAACAGCGCCCGCTGCCTCGTCGCCCATCCGATCAACCCGCCGCATCTCATCCCGCTGGTGGAGTTGATCCCGGCGCCCTGGACCGCGACCGAGACGCTGGACTTCACCCGCGATCTCATGCGCAGCCTTGGCCAAAGCCCCATCACCCTGACCCGCGAAATCAACGGCTTCGTGGTCAACCGTCTACAAAGCGCGCTTCTGGGCGAAGCCTTCCGGCTGGTCGAGGACGGCATCTGCACACCGGCCGATGTCGACGCGGCCGTAGCCGACGGTCTGGGCCTGCGCTGGTGCTTCATGGGGCCCTTCGCCACCATCGACCTGAATGCCGCCAACGGCGTCGCGGAATATTGCGCCAACCTCGGCCCGATGTATTACGGGCTCGCCAAGGAACAGGCTGACCCGCGCGAGTGGACGCCCGATCTGGTCTCGGCCATCGAAGCGAAGATGCGCGCCAAGGTGCCGTCCGAGGACCTGCCCGCCCGGCGCAAATGGCGTGACGGCTTCCTCGCGGCCATCGTCGCGGCCAAGCGCGACATCACCGGGAAGTTCGGCGCATGAGTGGCTTCGGGACGCCCGCCCATCTGCGCCGCGACCGCTTGTCGGACAAGATCGCGAAGGACATCCAGGACCGGGTGCTGTCAGGCGAACTGACGGTCGGCGATCGGCTGCCTTCGGAACGCGATCTGATGGCGCATTACGGTGTCGGACGACCCGCCGTGCGCGAGGCCCTGCTCTGGTTGAACAAGACCGGCATGCTGTCGGTGTCGAACGGCGACCGCACGCGCGTCACCGAGCCCGACCCGCGGGACATGCTGCAGCTTCTGTCCGGCGCGGCAAAGATGCTGGTTGCCCGCGCCGAAGGCATCCGCCAGTTCCAGAAGACCCGCATTTTCGTCGAGGTCGCCCTCGCCCGGGAGGCCGCGCGGCTGGCAACGGACGATGATATCGCCGATCTGGAAGCTGTGCTGCTGCGCAACGAGAGCTGCGCCGACGATATCCCGGCGTTCTCCGCGACCGACGATGCCTTCCACCATCGCATTGCCCTCATCGCCGAGGATCCATTGCTTGATGCGCTTTATCACGTCGTTCTGGAGTTGCTCGAAGAGCAGCGCCGGACGTCGCTCAGTCATCCCGAATCGCTGGGCAAAGCCCAGGCGGCGCATCGCCGTATCTTCGAGGCTATCCGCGATCACGATGCCGATCGCGCGGAGGCCGCCATGCGCGATCATCTCGAGACGGTGATCCACACCTATTGGGGCATTCGCGAGCAAGCCTCGTCCTCGCCCTGATTTGCCGTCTCCAGCACCCGCCTATTCTGTAAAGGTTACGACGATGCTTCTCGGCTGCATTGGTGACGACTTCACCGGCTCCAGCGATCTGGCCAACACCCTGTCGAAGCAGGGCATGCGGGTCACGCAATTCTCCGGCGTGCCGACGACCAACGCCGATTCCTCGGTCGAAGCCGGTGTGGTGGCGTTGAAGTCGCGCAGCATTCCGGCGAAGGATGCAATCGCCCAGTCGTTGCAGGCACTGGAATGGCTGAAGGCGCAGGGCTGCACGCAGTTTCTGTTCAAATACTGCTCGACCTTCGACAGCACGGCCGAGGGCAATATCGGCCCGGTGGCAGCGGCGCTCGCCGAAGCGCTGGGCGCCCGCAAGGTCGTGGTCTGCCCGGCATTTCCGGGAGCGGGTCGCACCATCTATCAGGGCCATCTGTTCGTCCATGACCGGCTGCTGAACGAGAGCGGCATGGAGCACCACCCGCTCAACCCGATGACCGATGCCGACATCCGCCGCTGGCTGGCGCTGCAGACCGACATGGCGGTCGGGCATGTCGGCTTCAGTGCCGTCCGCAGGGGCACCGCCGCGATCACGGAGGCGCTGACGCGCGCCGATGCCGAAGGCGCCCGGCTGATCGTGGTGGACGCGCTTTCCGACGACGACCTGATGGCCATCGGCACGGCACTGGACGGCCTTCCCCTGCTGACCGGCGGTTCGGGCATCGCGATGGGACTGCCCGCCAATTTCCGCCGTCAGGGTCTACTGTCGGGCGAAGGCAGCAGCTGGCAGGGCGTCGACGGCAAATGCATCGTGCTCTCGGGCTCGTGCTCAAGCGCGACCCGAGGCCAGGTCGCGACGCATCGTGCCTCCGGCCTGCCGATGCGCGAGATCACGGCGGACGATGCCGTCGCCAACCGGCTTGACGCGCAGGAGATCGCCGACTGGGCCATGGCGCAAACCGATCGGCCGCTGGTGTTCTCCTCCGCAGATCCGGAGAGCGTTCGGGTGGCGCAGGACACCTATGGCCGCGAGAGGGTCGCGGCGGCCATCGAGCAGCTCTTCGCCGGCATCGCCCGGGCTGTCGTCGCTGGCGGCGTCGGGCGCCTCGTCGTGGCCGGGGGGGAAACCTCCGGCGCCGTGGTCGAGGGCCTCAGCCTGACCTCGCTGGAGATCGGGCCGGAAATCGCACCCGGTGCCCCGGCGCTGCGCAGCACCCCGCCGGGCGGCCGCCCGCTCGCCCTGGCGCTGAAATCCGGAAATTTCGGGGGCCCGAACTTCTTCGCGGAAGCCGACGCCATTCTGCGCGGCATCTGAACTCGACGTCTGCGGATGGCGCTAATTGCTGCCGTAGAGCACAAAACAGAAGACTTAAGGAGGATACAACATGTTGAATTTATTCACGAAAACACTCAAGCCGGCGTTTGTCTCGGCGGTGGCGGCTCTGGCCATCGCGTCGGCGCCGACCCTGGGCGTTGCCCAGGAAGTGTTGAACCTCAAGCTCGGACACATCCAGTCCGAGCAGGATTTGTGGCAGTTCGGCGCTCAGACGTTCAAGGAAGAGCTGGAAAAGCGCTCTAACGGCAAGATCACACTGACCATCTATCCAAACTCGACGCTGGGCGGTGACCGCGACCTAGTCGAGGGCATGCAGATGGGCACGGTGGACTTCGGCCTGATCGCCGGCGTTCTGGGCAATTTCGATCCCTCGATCCAGCTGCTTGAACTGCCCTACCTGTTCAAGTCGCAGGAAGAGTTCGACAAGGTCGTGAAGGGCCCGCTCGGCGCGGAAATCACCGCCGGCGTGCTCAAGAGCGCCAATGTCCGCATTCTCGACTGGTGGGAGCGTGGCTCGCGCCAGGTTACGTCGAACAAGCCGATCAACGGCATCGCCGATCTAAAAGGCCTGAAGATACGCGTTCCGGAAATTCCGGCCATGGTCACGACCTGGCGCGCGATCGGCGCGAACCCGACGCCGATGGCCTGGAGCGAGGTCTATACCGGCCTCGAGCAGAACGTAATCGAGGCGCAGGAAAACCCGATCCCGTTCATCTTCGGCGGCCGTATCAACGAAGTTCAGAAGTATCTGGCCTTCACCAACCACAAATATGAGTACGTGACGCTGGCCATGAGCGAACTGCGCTGGAGCCAGCTTACCCCCGAGCAGCAGAAGATCATCGTTGAGGCCGCGAATGCCGCGACCAAGGCCGAGAACGAGGCCGTCCGCAGCAAGACCGGCGAGATGCTGAAGACGATGCAGGATGCGGGGCTTCAGGTCACCAATCCAGACACCGCACCGATCGCGGCGGCAGCGGTGTCGGCCCACAAGGCGTTTGCCGAGAAGGTAAACGTCGATCTCTACAATCGCATCAACAAAGAGCTGGGCCGGTAACAGCGCCCAAACATTCGGCACAGCCGGCTACACGCCCGGGACGGAAGGAGCGCACGCTCCACCGACCCGGGCGACAAGTGTGAGCGCAATAGTGTCGCGGCATGCCGCCTGAGGGAGAACCCGGCTTGGACAAGCTCGATCGCCTGATACACATAATCCTTCTCTGGGCCATCGGTGCGCTGATCTTCGCAATGATGGGTGTCACCTTCACGCAGGTGATCGCGCGCTATGCCCTGGCAAATTCGCTGAGCTGGTCCGAAGAGCTCGGCAGATACATATTCGTCTGGATCACCTTCCTCGGCATGGCCGCCGCCTTCCAGTCCAAGGCCCACATCGCGCTGGACTTCCTGGTGTCGCTGCTGCCGTCGAAGCCGTCGCATGCACTGTCCATACTCAACACGCTACTGGTCGCTGTTGTCGGTCTTGCGCTGGTTGTCGGCGGCATATCGCTGATGAAGTTCGGCATGAACCAGCGCAGCGCAGCGCTCGGCATCCCGATGTACTATGTTTACGTGGTGATCCCGTTCAGCGGCGCCATGCTGTTTTACTTCGCGCTGCGCGCGAGCTGGAAGCAAATCATCTCCGGCAGGCAGATGACCTTCGACGAAAAGGGCGCGCTATGATCGCACTTCTGCTTCTTGGAGGCTTCGCACTCTTCCTCGTTCTGGGCGTTCCCGTCGCCTTTGGCATCGCGCTCGCCTCGCTGAGCGCGATCGTCTATCAGGGCTATCCTCTGGCGCTGTTCGGCCAGAGGCTGTTCACCTCGGTCGACTCCTTCCCGCTGATGGCGATCCCGCTGTTCATGCTGGCCGGATCCCTGATGGGTCACGGCGGTATCACGCGGCGTATCATCAACCTCGCGCTGGCGCTGGTCGGCAACATCCGCGGTAGCCTCGCTCATGTCGTGGCCTCCAGCGGCGTGATCATGGGCGGCATCTCCGGCTCGGGCGTGGCGGATGTCGCGGCCCTTGGCTCGGTGATGATCCCCGAGATGAAGAAGCGCAATTACGATGCCAGCTTCTCCGCCGCGCTCGTGGCCTCGTCGGGCAGCCTTGCGCTGATCATTCCGCCCAGCATCGCCATCATCATCTATGGCGTCTCAAACCAGGCATCGATCGGCGACCTGTTCCTCGCCGCCATCGCGCCCGGCGTGCTGATCGGCCTCGGCTTCGCGATCTACTCGTACCTCTTCGCTCTCAAGCACGGCTATCCGACCGAGGGCAGCGTCAGCGGTGCGGAGAAGTGGCAGCGCTTCAAGGAGGCGAGTTGGGCGCTGATGATGCCGGTCATCATCATCGGCGGCATCCGCATGGGCATTTTCACGCCCACCGAGGGCGGCGCCGTGGTCGCGGTCTACGCCTTCCTGGTTGGCGTCTTCGTCTATAAGGAAATCACGCTCGCCAGTATTCCGAAGATCTGCATGGAGGCGGCGATCGCCACGGCGGTGATCGCCTCCATCATCGCAGCGACCTCTCTTTTTGGTTGGTTGCTGACCAATGCACGTCTGCCGCAAACCATCGCGAGCGCCATTCTCAGCCTGACGGAGAACAAGATCCTGCTGCTGCTGCTGATCAACCTCATGCTGCTGGTCGTCGGCATGTTTCTCGATAGCGGTCCGGCGATCCTTCTCATGACCCCGATCCTGGGCCCGGTTGCGGCACATCTGGGCGTGCATCCCGTGCAGTTCGGCCTGATCATGGTGATCAACCTCACCATCGGCCTGCTGACGCCACCGGTGGGCACCGCGCTCTACCTTGCCAGCAGTATCTCCGGCGTTCCGGTGATGAAACTGTCCAAGGCCATGCTGCCCTTCATCGGCATCATGCTGGCGGTGCTGGCTCTGGTGACCTATGTGCCCGGCTTCACCAGCTGGGCACTGTCGAACTAGTCACCTTATGCCCGGGCGCCGCGTCAATCGGTCGGCGCCCGGGCATTGCCTTCCCGGCCCGGGCTCTGATTGAACCGCCCCTAGATTCCTGGACGCCTTCTTCCCTAAATTTTGAGGCAAGGAGGCCCCGATGGGCAAAGCGAATTTCACCGAGGACTTCAAGCGCGAGGCGCGCAAGACGGTCCTGACAGCGTGGCAGGAGCGCAACAGAGGGTTGGAGTAGCTCAACTGAGCGTCCGCAGAACCGGCAGCTGGCCATGCGCTCATTCGGCAATGCGACGTCACACGTGGCGCAGACTTGAGAAAGTGGTTAGATTAGTGATCACAAAATCGCTTATCCCTCCTCATGAGTCTGGCAAAGAGGCGCCGCGCGCCGATCGAATGGCATGACCGAACAGGTAGTTTTTGAGAAGCTGGAGAGAGATCCGCTGCATGAGCGGGTGCATCGCGAGTTGCGTTCCGCCATCATCGCCGCGCGCTTCGAGCCGGGTCAGAAGCTGACCGTGCGCTCCATCTCGGCCGCCTTCGGCGTCAGCACCATGCCGGTGCGCGCCGCTTTCGCGCGCCTTGCTGCGGAGAAGGCGGTCACGCCTCTCGCCAATGGCACCATCTCCATCCCTGTGCTGACGCGCGAGCAGTTCAACGAATTGATGGAGTTGCGCATGCTGCTGGAAGGTATCGCCACGGAGAAGGCGGCGCGGCTCATTATGCCTGACGAGATAAGCTCGCTTCAGCTGATCGCCGGTGGATTGCATGAGGCGGCGCAGGCAAACGATGCTGATGGCTATCTGCAGCTGAACCAGCAGTTCAAGTTCGCAGTTTTCAAGGCGGCACGCGCGCCGGTGCTGGAAGACCTAATCGAGCGGCTGTGGCTGCAGATCGGTCCGTTCATGCGCCATTACGCGGCCGACATTCGCGGCCAGCTCGACACTGACCAGTACGACGCGGTGATCGACGCGCTGCGCCGCGGCGATGGGCGCACCGCCCGCGCGGCGATGGAGGCCGACGTCGCGGGAGGCGCCGAGTTTCTCCAGCGGACGGCGGTCTTCGCCGAGGAGGCCGCCGAAACGCCGACCGACAAATGAGCCGGCCGGCGTCGCGCGTGCCGGTCAGCCTTCAAGCAGATACGACGTCTTGGTCTGGGTGAAGAAGTCGCGCGCCACGCGCCCCTGTTCCTTCGGCCCGTAGCCGGAAGCTTTCGTGCCGCCGAACGGTACATGGTAGTCGACGCCGGCGGTGGGCAGGTTCAGCATGGTCATGCCCGCCTTCACGTTGCGGCGGAAATGGTGGGCGTATTTCATCGTCGTCGTGCAGATGCCGGCGGAGAGGCCGTAGATCGTGTCGTTGGCGACGTCGAGCGCCTCCTCGTAATCCTTCACCCGGATCACCGAGGCGACCGGACCGAACACTTCCTCGCGGTTGATGCGCATGTCGCGATGGGTGTCGGCGAAGAGGGCGGGCGAGAGATAGAAGCCCTCGGTGTCCCGGTTGAGCCGCTCGCCCCCGGTCACCAGCCGCGCACCTTCCCCGCGCGCGATGTCGATATAGGACATGTCCTTGGCAAGCTGGCGCTCGTCGATCACCGGGCCGAGCTGCGTGCCGGCCTCCAGCGCATGGCCGACCTTGAGGGCGCGCGCGCGCTCGGCTACAGCCGCGACGAAGCGGTCGTGCACGCCTTCGGTGACGATGAACCGGCTCGATGCCGTGCAGCGCTGGCCGGTCTGGTAGAAGGCCCCGTTCACCGCGCATTCGACCGCGATGTCGAACGGCGCGTCGTCGAGCACGACCAGCGGGTTCTTGCCGCCCAGTTCAAGCTGCACCTTCGCGCCGTTCACCACTGCATGGGCGGCGACCTTGCGGCCGGTGGCGGTCGAGCCGGTGAAGCTGATGGCGTTGATGTCAGCCGATGACGCCAGGGCCTCGCCGACGTCCGCGCCGCCCATGACGAGATTGACCAGCCCTGCCGGCAGGCCCGCTTGCTCCATGATCTCGAACAGCGCCACCGCGCTCGCCGGCACCAGTTCGGAGGGCTTCAGCACGACCGCGTTGCCGTAGGCGATAGCCGGCGCGATCTTGTTGGCGGGAACCGATGACGGATAGTTCCACGGTGTGATCAGGCCGACCACACCGACCGGCTCGGACATCACCTCCACCTCGACACCGGCGCGGATCGAAGGCAGGCGTTCGCCGGCGAGGCGCAGTACCTCGCCCGCATAGAAGTTGAAGAGTTGGCCGGCGCGCGTCACCTCGCCGATGCCGTCGGCGAGCGGCTTTCCTTCCTCACGCGACAAGAGGCGGCCGAGCGATTCGCGACGGCCGAGTATCGCGGTGCCGATCGCATCCAGCGTCTCGCTGCGGGCCTGCAGCGTCAGGGCGCCCCATACCGGAAGCGCCCCCCGCGCACTCGCCACCGCTTCGCCCACCTGGGCCGGCGTGGCGAGGGCGAACTCGTCGATCACGTCGGAAATGTCGGACGGATTCACGTTCCGCACGGTGCCGGCTCCTTCGACCCAGTTGCCGGCGATGAAATTGCGCTGCACGTTGAGACCCTCTCAATTGCGAGATCAGTGATCACACTTTATAGTGCGACGCAGACTGCTTCAACACGCCTCTCTGGAGAGCCTGCGCATGAGCCTCGAACCGCACCACAACATGTCACTTGAGGAGATGGACAAGCGCAGCCTGTTCCACCCCTTCACCAGTATCGGCGACCACCTTGCCAACGGCCCGCGCATCATGGCTTCGGCGACCGGTGTGCATGTCACCGACAGCAAGGGCCGCCGCTATCTCGACGGCGCGGCGGGGTTGTGGTGCGTGAACGTCGGCTATGGCCGGCAGGAGATCGTCGACGCGATGACCCGGCAGGCGCAGGCGCTGCCGTTCTTCCACTCCTTCACCTCGATCGCCAACGAACCCTCGATCCGCCTCGCCGACCGCGTGCTGCGCTGGGCACCCGATCATATGAGCAAGGTGTTCTTCGGTAATTCTGGCTCGGACGCCAACGACACCAACATCAAGCTGGTCTGGTACTATAACAACCTGCGCGGAAAGCCGGCGAAGAAGAAGATCATCGCCCGTAACCGCGCCTATCACGGCGTCACCATCGGCGCGGGAAGCCTGACCGGGCTGACCAATTGCCACCAGTTCTTCGACCTGCCGCTGCCGCAGATCGTGCGCACCCACTCGGTCGACCAGTACCGCGAGAAGCCGGAGGGCATGAGCGAGGCGGAATTCACCGCCTATCTCGCCCGCGAACTGGAGACGCTGATCCTGAAGGAAGGTCCGGAGACGGTCGCCGCCTTCATCGCCGAGCCGGTGATGGGCACGGGCGGCGTGCTGGTGCCGCCGGAAGGCTACTTCCCGGCCATGCAGGAGGTGCTCGACCGCTACGACATCCTGATGATTGCCGACGAGGTGATCTGCGGCTTCGGGCGGCTCGGCTCGCCCTTCGGCACAACGTATTTCGGCATCCGGCCGGACATCATGACCATGGCCAAGGGCCTGTCCTCCGGTTACCAGCCCATTTCGGCCAGCGTGATCTCGGACCGGATCTGGGACGTGCTGAAGGAGACGTCTGGCGAGGTGGCTTCCTTCGCCCACGGCTTCACCTATTCGGCGCACCCGATCGCGGCGGCCGCCGCCCTTGCCAATCTCGACATTGTCGAGCGCGAGGACCTCGTCGGTAATGCCGCCAGGGCTGGGGCCGAGCTGAAGGAGGCGCTGCGTCACCGCCTCGGCGACAACCCCATCGTCGGCGATATTCGGGGCGTCGGCCTGATGCTGGCGGTGGAAACGGTCGCCGACCGCGCCACCAAGCAGCCCTTCGACCTCGCGCTGAAGGTCGGCGCGCGCATCGTCTCCAAGGCCTATGACCAGGGCGTGATCGTCCGGCCGCTGGGCAACATGATCGCCATGTCGCCCCCTCTCACCCTTTCCAGCGCCAATATCGACGAGATGGTCACCGGCCTCGGCACGGCGGTGAACGCCGTCGCTGCCGAGCTGGTCCGTGAGGGTGCGCTCACCCGCAAGCACTGACGAGCGCCCGGTTCTTCTCGGTATCTTGCCCGTCCCTTCCACGCAAAAGGCCCCGGATGCGATGTCCGGGGCCTTTCTTTTGCCGGCTGCCGGAGGGCGACGCGTTACGCCAGCCGTGGCGGGATCAGTGCAGTTCGAGCAGGTAGTTGCCGTCGCTGTCCGCCACCGCGCTCCAGCGCGGAAGCAGCATGATGGTGGTGGTCGGCTCCTCGATCACCGCCGGTCCCTCGACGCGTGCCCCGGCGCCGAGATCGGAGCCTCCGTAGATGGGGCAGTCGATGACGCCCCCGGCTTCGCGCACATACACCTTGCGGTGCGACTTCGGCACCGGGGCGCCCTGCTGCGCCGGGCGGATGACGCGCGCGGGTCGCTCGGGAGCGAGGCCGATGGCCCGTACCTTCCAGGTGGTGAACTCGACCACGTCGGTCTCGGCCTTCACCGAATAGATGCGCTCGTGCATGGCGTGAAACGCGGCGACCAGGCGTTCGAGGTCGCCGGCGCCGACGCCGCCCTCGGGCACCTCGAAGGGGACTTCGATCTCCCAGGACTGGTACTGGTAGCGGCCGAGATAAACGGTCGCAAAACGCTGGCGCTCCCCCGGCACTCCGGCTTCCGTGAGGAAGGCCCGCCCGCGTTCGATCAAGCGCTCCACGGCGGCGTTGATACGTGCGGGATCGAAAGCGGCGGAGGAGGTCAGCGCCGTGGCCTGCTCTTCCCAGCGTATGTCGGAGATCAGACCGCCATAGGCGGACAGCCCGGCTGCGAAGCGGGGCACCATCATGCGGGCGATGCCGAGCTCCTGCGCGATTTCGCAGATATGGGCCGCCGTGGCGCCGCCGCCGACCACCATGAAACTGTCGCGCGGGTCGATGCCCTCCTTTACCGTCATGTCTTCGATGGCGCCCACCATGACGTTGTTGCCGGTGGTGTAGATGGCGTAGGCCGCATCCTCCAGCGAGACGCCGAGGCCGGAGGCGATACCGGAGACCGCCCGTTCCGCCGCGCCGCGGTCCAGCTTCATCCGCCCGCCGAGGAAATAATTGGGGTCGAGAATGCCGAGCACCACATTGGCGTCGGTGACGGTGGGCAGCTCCCCGCCGCGCCCGTAGCAGGCCGGACCGGGGCGCGCGCCGGAACTGTGTGGGCCCACATGCAGCATGCCGCCGGCGTCGATGGTGGCGATTGACCCGCCGCCCGCGCCCACCGAGCGCACGTCGATCTTCGGTATCCCCAGCATGTCGTCACCGATCATCGCCTCCTGTGAGACGATGAAGTGCCCGTCGCGGATCGCCGAAACGTCAAAAGTGGTGCCGCCCATGTCGACGACGATGACATTCGGCTCCGTCGTGAGCTGCTGGGCGGCGACCGGGGCCAGTGTCGGGCCCGACATCACCGAGAAGATCGGCCGCGCGATCAGGTCGCCCGGCGGCATCATGCCGCCAACGCAGTTGGCCAGCAGCAGCTCGTCGCGGAAGCCGGCGGCCTCCAGCGCGCCGGTGAGCTTCGTTACATAGTCACTGACGATGGGAAGCAGCGAGGCGTCGATCACGGTGGAGATGGCGCGGCGATATTCCCGCCCGATCGGGTTGAGCTCATGGCTGAGAGTGACCGGCACGCCGGGCCACACCTCGTGGATGATCTCGCGGGCGCGCCGCTCATGGGCGCCATCGACGATCGACCACAGGAAGCAGATGCCGATGGCCTCGACGCCCTGCGTCATGAGGCGACGCCCGGCGGCGCGGACATCCTCTTCGTTGAGCGGTTCGATGATGGTGCCACGCGCGCTGATGCGGCCGCGAATCTCCGCCGTGTCGGCTGGCAGCACATAGGGGTCGGGAAAGTCGAGCCGCCAGTTGAAGACGGGTTTGCGCACCGCCTCACGCAGGGTGAGGATGTCCGGATGGCCGGCATTGCAGAGAAAGCCGGTCCGCGCCGCCTTGCGCTCGACCAGCGCGTTGGTCGAGACGGTGGAGCCGTGCACGATGCGGCCGGTCTGGCCGAGGAAGTCGGCAAGGCCGAGCCCGAAGCTCTCGGCTGCCAGCTTTAGCGCGTTCATGAAGCCGGTCTCGAAGTCCGGCGGCGTCGACGAAGCCTTGAAGATATGGAGTTCGCCCCTTCTGTCCTCGACGATGCAGTCGGTGAAGGTGCCGCCAATGTCGATGGCGATGGAAAAGCTCATTGGAAGACCCGCCGCAATGGTCAGGAGGAAGGGGTGAGGCTGGCGCGCCGTCCGGCGGTCGCGGCTTCGTCGATTTCCCAGCCGCCGAGGCTGGGGGCCCGGCGGACGACGACGCCATACGCGTCGCGGGCGCGTTCGGGCGAAATCCAGCCGCGCCGCACCGAACGGAGCACCTTTTCCGGCGCCCGGGCATGGGGAAAGCCATAGCCGCCGCCGCCGCAGGCGCGGAACATCACCGCCTCGTCAGGGCCGATGGTGACATCGCCGAAGGTCACGAGCTGTTTCACCGTTCCATCGGACAGGCGGTGCCAGTTGCCGGACGTCGCGGCATCTCCTCCGCCGCGCACGCCGCGCGCGGGGGTGATGTCGCCGTCGCTGCCCCAGTAGACCGTCATCTCGCCCGCCAGCGGACGATAGGTTCCGGCGATGCCCGGTGCCCCGTCGAATTCGCCCGGGCCGCCGGAATCGACCGCCACCCGGCGTTCCTCGACCAGCATCGGGTACATCGCTTCGTTGATCTCGACCGAATCGACCGACATCTGCCCGCCGTCGCAACCCGCTCCCGACAGCAGCCAGCCATCGTAGCCGGACAAGCCGGCGCTTCCGCCATAGCCGAGGAAGATCTGGTTCACATAAGGCTGCCCGCCGCGCGCGATGTCGCCCTGCGTCGGGTCGGTGCCGGAGATCACCGCCTCGCCCAGCGCCTGCGAATAGGCGAACTCGCCCATGCCATGCGGCTCGCCGATCTGCGAGAAACAGCTCGCTACCGCGGTGATGAGGCGGCTCGTCAGGTTGGTGGTGGCGACCGAGGTGCCGACTGGATAGGCCGGTCGGCCGAGCGCGGACCCGTCCTTCAGCAGGATGCGGATACGCGAGGCGCTACCCTCGTTGTGCGGTAGGTCGGGATCGAGATTGTAGAACACGCCGATGCGGCACGCAGCGAGAGCGGTGGCCTCGGTGAGATTGAGCCCGCCCGGCACGCAGTCGACATTGTCGGTGGCATCGACCGTGATCATTGCCTCGTCCGGGTCGATGCTGAGCGTGACGCGCACGGGAATGCCGTCCTCGGCCACATTCGGCACCGGGTCGTGGCGGGTCTCGAAACGCCAGGTGCCCTTGGGCAGCGTGCGCACCTCGGCGATCATGCGTCGCTCTCCATAGGCCATCCATTCCTCGATGAAGGCCTTCACCGTGGCGCGGCCGTAGCGGTCGCAGAGCTCCTTGAGCCGGCGCTCGCCGACCCGGCAGGCGCCGACCTGCGCCTGGTAGTCGCCGTACCAGAGATCGGAGACCCGGATCTTCATCCGGCACATGCGGATGATGTCCGCCTTGTCCTTGAAGCCTTCCTGGATGCGTACGCAGGGAAGATGCAGGCCCTCCTCATAGATGGTCTTGGCTTCCGGCAGATAGGTGGTGGGGATCGGCGCTCCGATATCGGCGTGGTGGGCGCGCGCAAGCGTCCAGAACAGCGGCTCGCCATCGCAGAACACCGGCACGCACAGCGTCATGTCGGCGTGGTGGGTGTTGCCGGTGTAGGGGCAGTTGTTGATGAAGGCGTCACCTTCGCGAATGTCGTCGAAGAACTCGGTGATCGGCTTGGTGGTGAGATCGAGCGCCGTGATGTGGATGGGGATGCAGTCCTCCACCGACAGCAGGCGATGGTCGTAGGTCAGCAGTCCGCAGGAGAAGTCGCGCGCGTTCTTGATGACCGCCGAGCGGCTGGACTTCATCAGCGTCGCGTTCATTTCCCGCACGATGGCGGAGAGCCGCGACGAGAGCACCGAGAGCAGGAAGGGCTCGATGGCGGTGACCGTCTCCCCGGGCACGCCGTCGCCGCGCGCATTTCTCGTGGCCATGCAGATCCCTCGTGTTGCTTTTTGCGATCAGTGATCACAGAATGGGGTCATGCTAAGCGAAGTGATGCGGCGGCTCAAGCGCAGATCGACCGCCCGTCATTCCGCCACGCCGGTGCCCGATCGTCGCAACTGTGAGGTCCCGTTCTTGTCCGGAAGCACGCATGCCCAACCCGTCCGATAAGGTCGACGCGCCCGCGCTGGAAGTCATCCGCGCCTCCCGCGACTTCGGCACCGTCAAGGGGCTGGACGATGTCACGGTCACCGCGGCGCGTGGCGAGTTTCTCACGATTCTCGGCCAGAGTGGCTCGGGGAAGACCACGCTGTTGCGCATCATCGCCGGTCTCGACCACCCCACCTCCGTGGGCGCGTTGCGTATCGGCGGCCGCGATGTGCTCGGCCTGCCCCCGCACAAGCGTAACGTGACCACCGTCTTCCAGCATTACGGCCTGTTTCCGCACATGAGCGTGGGCCAGAATGTGGAGTATGGCCTGAAGCTGCGCGGAGTCGGCGCCGCCGAGCGGCGCAGCCGCGCCGAGGCCGCGCTCGCCACCGTCCGGCTGCCCGACAAATACGACCGTCGCATTCACCAGCTCTCCGGCGGCGAGCGCCAGCGCGTCGCGCTGGCCCGCTCCATTCTCACCGAGCCCGACGTGCTGCTGCTGGACGAGCCTCTGGGCGCGCTCGACGAGCGGCTGCGGCTCGACATGCAGATCGAGCTGGTGGAGTTGCAGCGCCGGCTCGGCATGACCTTCGTGTTCATCACCCACAGCCAGGAAGAGGCGCTCACCATGAGCGACCGCATCATCCTGATGCGGGGCGGGCGCATCGCGCAGGAAGGTACGCCCCGCGACCTGTTCGAGCGCCCCTGCTCGCGCTTCGCCGGCTCCTTCATGGGCGTGGAGAACATCATCGACGGCACGATCTCGGGTGTTGCCGGCAATGTCGCCGAGATCACCGCGCCGGGCGGCGTCTTCCACGGCCTCTGGACCGGCGCCGAGGTGCCGCGTCCGGGCCAGAAGGCGGCCCTGCTGCTGCGCGCCGAGAAGCTGCGCCTTCAGCCGGTCGGCGAGGCTGCGACGCCCACCAGCGACAGCATCGAAGGGCGGATCATCGCCCGGATCTACAAGGGCAAATACGTCGACGTCGCCGTCGAGACCCGGTTCGGCACGATCCACGCCCGAGCCTGGACCGAGGACGACCTTACCTCCGACGCCGTGCTGATCGGCTGGTCCGCCGGCGATGCAAGATGCGTCCCCGCAGAGGGATGACGACCATAAAACCTTCCAGAACAAGGAGAACAGTCAGATGAACGAGCGTGACCTCACGCGGCCTCAGGGCCAGCCGGGCCTCAGTCGCCGTGCCATCCTCAAAGCCACGGTCGCCGGGGCCGCCCTGCTCGGGGCGCCCGCTTTGATCGGCCGCTCCCACGCCGCGGCTTCCGTGGTGCGTATCATGGGCGTCGAGACCGCCGCGCTCGATGATTGGTCGGCCTTCGAAAAGGAAACCGGCCTCACCGTCGAATTCACCGGCATCAATTCCGACCCGGGTATCTTCCGCCAGGAGGTGGTCGCGAACGCCGCTGGCGAACGAATCGACCTTTTCCTGATGGATGGCGGCATCGAGGACGAACTCGGCGCCAAGGGCTTCTTCGCCCCCATCGACCCGGCCAAGGTCAGGGGCTGGGCTGCCGCCCCCGCTTCGGTGATGAACTCGCCGCTGGCTCAGGGGCCGGAGGGCAAACAGTTCGGCATGCCGGTGGTGATGAATGCCGACTCCTTCGCCTATTATCCCGAGGCGATCAGTGAGGAGGAGCCGCTCTCCTACGCGCTGCTGTTCGAAAGCGAGAAGACGCTCGGCAAGGTCTCGCTGGAGAACACCTGGCTGACCTCGCTGCCGATGGCAGCGACCTATCTGAAGGTGGCGGGCAAGCAGGAGATCGGCGATCCCTCCAACATGACGCCGGCCGAGGCCAAGGCCGTGGTCGACTTCCTCATCGCGCGCAAGAAGGCGGGCCAGTTCCGCGCCCTGTGGTCGACCTTCGAGGAATCCATTGACCTGATGGCCCGCAAGGAAGTGGTTGCGATCAACTGCTGGGAGCCGGCCGTCAAGGAACTGCGCAAGCAGGGCAAGGATGTGCGCTACGCCTTCACCAAGGAAGGCTACAACAAGTGGATGATCTGCGCCTATGTGCCCAAGGAAGCGGCCACAGGCGCGCGCGCCGAGGTTGTCGCCAAGGCGCTTTCCGGTTTCCTCGGCGGTGCCTATGCCGCGCAGATCGCTGTGCTGCGCGGCTACGCGACCGCCAACGCCAAGGCGGGCCTCGCCTATGCCGAGGCGCAGAAGATGTCGGCGGAGAACATCGAGTCGATCAGGGCCAACATCGCCAAGATCGAGAAGAAGTTCGCCGCACCGCTTTTCTGGCAGAATGCCGCGCCGACCAATATCCAGGCCATCGAGGCCGAGTGGGAGCGCTTCCGCCAGGCGTGAGCCCAGGCCGGTGCGCGGGCAGGGGGCTTCCCCCCCGCCCGCGTTTTTCCAATCGCTTCACTTACGCGACCCATGGGCCGATGCTGCGAACCACCCTGATCCTCTTCATCGCCCTCTGGGCGGTATTCGTCGTGGTGCCCGTGGCGCTGCTGGTGCTGTGGTCCTTCCTTGAAATGAAGGACTACAGCTTCTCCTCCAACCTGAGCACGGCCGCCTATGCCGCGGTGTTCGATTCCGGCCGCTACGAGGTCACGCTGCGCACTCTGCGCATCGCCGGCGTCGTTACCGCCATTGAGCTCGGCCTGGCGCTGCCCTTCGCGCTCTGGCTGGCCAAGGGCGTGCGATCGTCCATGCTCAAGGCGATGGTGCTGGCGCTGCTGACGGTTCCCTTCTTCATCAGTCTCGCCTCGCGTACGATCGTTTGGCGCTCGGTGCTGTCGCGCTCAGGCCTCGTGAACACGGCCCTCCTGCATCTCGGCATCATCGACCAGCCGCTGGACTGGCTGCTGTTCTCCGAGTTCTCGGTTCATCTCGGCCTGCTAGCACCCTCCTTCCCGACCATGGTGCTGCCGATCTTTCTCTCCATCTCACTGATCGACGACGAGTTGATCGAGGCCGCGCGCGATCTCGGCGCCCCGCCGGCCCGGCTGCTCGCCGACGTGATCCTGCCGCTGGCACTGCCCGGGATCATCGCCGGCATCATCTTCACCTTCGTGCCCTTGCTTGGCGAAACGGTGGTGCCGCAGCTGCTGGGCGGCGGCCGGGTTGCCATGCTCGGTTCCTCCATCGGCAGCCTGCTGCAGGTGTTGAACTATCCGGTCGCGGCGGCGCTCTCGACGCTGGTGCTGGGCATCCTTGCAGCGCTGTTCGTCGCCCTGCGGCTGATCGGCGGCGGCTCGATCAGCGCTGTGTTCGAGGGGATGAAGCGATGAGCGCAGCTGGCACAACGACGCGTTTGGCGACCGATACGCCGTCCGGGGGGCGTCCCGTCGATGTCCACCCCGTCCACGTCCGCGCCGGCCGGTTGGAGCGCCGCCTCGGCCTGGTCGCCGCGCTCGGCGGCTTCGGCATGATCGCGCTGACCTACGCACCGATGCTCTGGCTCGGCGTCATGTCTGTCAGCGCCGACCCGCTCGGCGGGGTGCCCGGACCCTTCACGCTGGAGTGGTACGACAGGCTGTTCACCGACCGGCGCTGGCTTGGCCCGCTGCTGGCCAGCCTGGGCTTCGGGGCGATGGTGGGGTTGGCCTGCGCGGCGTCTGGGCTGCTGGTGGCGCGTTCGCTGCCGCAGCTGCGGGCGCGCGGCGCACTGCTGCTCGCCTTCCTGGCGCCACTGTTCATCCCGGGTGTGCTGCTCGGCGCCGGCCTGTTCCTGTATTTGCGGGTGTTTCTGGGGCTCAGGCTCGGCCTGTGGTCGGTGTTTCTCGCGCATTTCGCCTGGGCCTATCCCTTCGCGCTTCTGGCCCTCCTGGTGACCACCACCCGCTTCGACATCCGGTTGAACGATGCGGCGGCGGATCTGGGCGCCGGACCGTGGCGGCGCTTCCGGGACATCGAGTTTCCGCTGATCATGCCGGGCGTGGTGTCCGCGGCGCTTTTCGGCTTCCTGCTGTCGTTCAATGAGCTGGCGCGCACCATTCTCTTACGCGGCACCGTGACGACGCTACCGCTGTTCGAATGGGCGCAGGCGACCTCGCACTCGTCCAACGTGCCGCTCATCTTCGCGTTGGCGACGCTGGTCCTACTTGCCAGCCTGGTACTGATTGGCATCTCATTCTGGCTGCTGTTCGGAAGGGATGCCGAGCGCTAGCTTCCCGAATCGACAACGTGAGCTGTGCCATGCCGAGCCGCTGGGCTCCGCGACCCAAATGCAGTTCATCGATTCGTGCCGGAGGCAGTGCGATTTTGTCTAACGATAGGCCACCATGCTGTGGGACTAAACACTTGGCCCACTGAGCGCATCCTAGCGCGTCGCAGCGAAGACTTAGTTCTCAGTTTCATCGACGTCGGCGCGCCACTTCCGTACAAAACCGCGAACATCCGGCTGGGTGGCTTGGTCGGCGAGTAGGGCTTTCGAGCACCGTCCTTGATCCGTGGATGCGCACCACGTGCTGGTCGACCTCGACAGCGTCGATTAGCGAGCGAATATAGGCTTTGCGGGACGGCATCTCGCCCTCGGTGATGGTTGACCGCGTGAGCTGCCCGATGCGGGCGAGCTTGTCCGGATCAAGTTGGCTTGCGGCGGCACCCTGATTCTCGGTCCGCTCCAGCGCTGAATGCGCTCGCTCCCGGTCGGCTTTGAGCTTCGCAATCTGCTCCTTGAGCATGTCGTCCGGCTCAGCGATGCCGTGGGCGACAAGCTGGTAGAGCCGCCGCAGCTTGTCTTCCGCCGTCGTTCTTTCGCGAGATAGTTCATCGATCCGCGCCTGAACCTCGGCATCGGCTCTGGAGGAGAATCACGGTCTCAGGTCAGCTATAGTATTCATATTCCTGAACATTTAGAATTTCAGATTATGGTACTTTTTAAGCTGAGGGCGAAGCGGCAGGTTCAACCATGCACTGCCGGACAAAGCCGTGAAGCCAGTCGCGTAGTGCCGAGATGGCCGGGTCATTCCATCGGCGGGCTGGTGCGATGAAATAGTACGCTCCCAACCGGACATCGGCCGGGCATATCTCGACCAGCTCGCCAGTCGTGAGCAATTCCCCGGCCATGAGATCGCTCACCAGAGCCACGCCTTGCCCCAGTCTTGCCGCCTCCACGGCGAGATGCCCGTGCCACAGCTTTGGCCCCTTCAGTGGGGGAACGCTGACGACCCCGGCATGCTCCAGCCAGTTTTCCCATTGCCGCGTCGAACGCTCGTGGAGGAGCGGCAGCTTCACCAGATCGTTCGCGGTGCGGATGTGCCGGTGGGCCTCGTTGAACGCCTGGCTCGCAACTGCAAGGATGCGGGGCCGGTAGGCGACTTCCCCGCGAAGGTCCGGCGGAAAATTGGGATATTCGAGGTAGTTTATCTCGGCATCGACCTCCCCCTGACTGAAGTCAGGTCGTGCGGAAATCGGCTGGAGAATGATCTCGCGGCCGCCGAGAAAACGCTCGATTTCCGGCAGTCGCGCCAGCAGCCGTCGCGAGGCAAGCCCTGCCATGCAACAGATATGGAGTGCATCGCTGCTGCCTCCCCACAGCTCGCCCGTAGCGCTGGCAATCAGGTCCAGCGCGCGGCTGAGTTGCCCCGAATAGCGCTTGCCCTCTCGGGTGAGGCTGAGGCCGCGCCCGGATTTCTGAACAAGCTTCACCCCGATCGCCGCTTCAAGGTTCTGGATATGACGCGAAACCACCGTGTGAGAGACGGCGAGTTCGTCTGCGGCGCCTCTCACCGTTCCGTTCCGGCCGAATGTCTCAAATGCACGTAACGCGAGAAGGGGCGGCAGGCGGCGATGGAAGGTCTCAGGCATGGGCAGTAACTCCTGCAACGATGAACCATGGCGTTCGCCCTTTCGTCGCGCCTTAGATGACGCGCGTCGCCCGGCTCTCGTCAAGCGGGCGACAGATGCACGCGATGCACCAATGGGCAGGTTTCAAACTGCTTGTCGGAGGTGGGAAACGACCTAGGCTCGATGACCGGACAGATGGGAAATCTCGCGTGGCCAGCATCTCGGGCAAAGCGTCAATCGTCGGTGCATATGAGTCGCCACGCCGGCAGGCGCCGCGCCTTCACCCCTTTGCGCTTCAGATGGAATGCATCGCCGGGGCGCTG
The DNA here is from genome assembly GCF_047501495.1 of Ancylobacter sp. G4_0304. Lineage (NCBI taxonomy): Bacteria > Pseudomonadati > Pseudomonadota > Alphaproteobacteria > Hyphomicrobiales > Xanthobacteraceae > Ancylobacter > Ancylobacter sp. G4_0304. Next base: position 44,448 of record NZ_JAZDRM010000003.1, read on the forward strand.
GACGACGCCGGCATCGCGCTCTCCGAGGTGGACGGGCTCTGCGTGGCCGCCAGCGACTGGGCGGAAGGCGGCGGCGTCAGCAGCCTCACCGAATTCGCCGAATATGCGGGCATCACGCCGACCTTTTTCGACAGCACCGATGTCGGCGGCTGTTCCTACATCGTCCATGCCGGCCACGCGGCGGCGGCAATCGCGACAGGCCTCGCGGATGTGGTGGTCATCAGCTATGCCGCCTGTCCGCGCTGGTGGCCGCTGGACACGCCGTCCTTCGATCCCTTCGTGCTGCCGGCGGGCCCGGGCCAGTTCGAGCTGCCATACGGCCCGACCCTGATCTCGACCTATGCGATGTTCGCCCAGCGCCACATGGCGCTCTACGGTACGACATCCGAGCAACTCGCCAAGGTCGCCGTCACCTTCCGCCACCATGCGGCCAATAATCCCCATGCCCGCTTCACCGCTCCGATCACCATCGACGATGTGCTGGCCTCCACGCCAATCGCGTCGCCCTTGCGCAAGCTCGATTGCTGCGTCGTCACCGATGGCGGCGGCGCCATCGTGATGACCAGCGCGGAGCGCGCAAAGGATTGCCGCCGCCGTCCGGTTCATCTTTCCGGCTTTGGAAGCGCGGCGGCCCGTACTCAGCTCAGCCAGATCGCGCTCGATCTTTCGACGCCGGCGGCGATCTCCGGCCCCCGCGCCTTCGCCATGGCCGGTATCGGGCACGACGATATCGACGTCGCGCAGATCTATGACGCGTTCACGATCACGCCGATGCTCGCGCTGGAAGATCTGGGTTTCTGCGGGCGCGGGGAAAGCGGCGGCTTTGTCGATGACGGGCATCTGACGCTGGGCGGGCGCCTTCCGACCAATACCGACGGTGGCGGGCTGTCCTCGAACCATCCCGGCAAGCGCGGCATCTTCACGCTTATCGAAGGGGTACGGCAGTTGCGCGGCGAAGGACCGGGCTTGCAGGTTCCCGATGCCGAAGTGGCTCTGGTCCATGGGTTGGGGGGCACATTCTGCGCCGCCGCTACCGCCATTCTCACGCTTTGAGGCCGCAGCGATGACGAAGGGCATGCCTCCTGTGACCGACGTGACGTCCGATCCCTTCTGGGAGGGGGCACGCGCGGGACGACTGATGATCCAGGTCTGCCCGGTCACCGGTAAACATCAATGGTATCCGCGCGCCCATTCGGTCCATGCCCCCGGCGCTTCGCCGGAATGGGTCGAGGCGAGCGGGCAGGGCACCATCTTTTCGTTCACCACCATCCGGCGCGGCATGAGTGCGTTCGAGACGCCCTATACCTGCGTTCTGGTGATGCTCGACGAGGGAGTGCTTGTCCTCTCGCGACTGGAGACGGAGCCGGATGCCGATATCCGGGTGGGAATGCCGGTCGAGGTCTTTTTCGGCACCGTCGCGGGAACGCCGGATCTGCCGCTGTTCCGCATCAAGGGGGAACGTACATGAGCGTTGCCTTCTCCGCCATCGAGGTCGGCCAGCAGCTGAAATCGGCCCGCGTGACGATTACCGAGGCGCATATCGTTCAGTTCGCCGGGCTGACCGGTGATTTCAACCCGCTGCACATGGACGCTGAATTCGCCGCGGCGCACGGCTTCGGCAAGCGCGTCGCCCACGGCATGCTCGGCCATGCGTTGAGCACGGGCCTGCGCTCGCCCATCGACGATTGGGCGATCGAGGCATTCCTGGAAACCCGGCGGCGCTTTGTGGCCCCCATATTCGCCGGCGATACGCTGCACTACGAGGCGAATGTGCTGGAGACGCGCGCCAGCCGATCGCGACCGGGCGCCGGAATCGTTCGCGTCGCCCTGACGCTCAAGAACCAGAACGGCGAACCGCTTCAGGAAGGCGAAGACGTCTTCCTCATCGGGCCCGGCGAGCAGGAGAAAGCATCGTGACATCACCGCGCCTTGAAGGACATGTCGCGCTGGTGACCGGCGGCGCCGGGGGTATCGGCAGCGCGATCTGCGAACGCTTCGCCGCTGAGGGCGCGCGGGTCGTCGTGGCAGATCTCGTGCTCGATCAGGCTGTCGCCCGCGCCGAGCACCTGACGGCTCAAGGGCATGAGGCCTGCGCGCTCGCGCTGGACGTTGCCAGCCGCGCGAACTGGGACAGCGCTGTAGCGGCGCTGCCGCCGAAATTCGCCGGCGTCGATATCGTGGCGAACGTCGCCGGCATCGTGCGTGATCGCTCACTGCCGAAAATGACCGACGAGGAATGGACCCAGGTCATCGACATCAGCCTGCGCGGCACCTGGCTCGGCTGCCAGGCCGCTTTCTCGCTTGTCGGCAAGAGGGGCTGGGGCCGCATCATCAACACCGCCTCGACCGCCATCTTCGGTGCGTTCGGCCAATCAAATTATGCCGCCGCCAAGGCCGGCATTGTTGGCCTGACCCGGACCGTGGCGCTGGAAGGCGCGCGGCGCGGCATCCTCGCCAACGCCATCGCCCCGGGCATCGTGGAAACCGCGATCCTCAAGGATGTACCGCAGGATTTGCGCGACAGCTGGACCGCGAAGATGCCGCTGGGCCGGACCGCGCAACCTTCCGAGATTGCCTCCGTCGCGGCCTTTCTCGCCTCCGATGACGCCAGCTACGTCACCGGGCAGGTGATCGTCGTCGATGGCGGCGCGACCACGGGAGACTACTGACCGCCTTCCAAAGACGCTTGGTTCATAACAATGAGGGGAACCGACTGATGGCAGCTTTTAGCAGACGACACGTGTTGATGGGTGGCGCCGCCGCCTTGGCCGCCTCTGCACTGCGGATATCTCCCGCGAGCGCCGCGGACGATGCGCTGTACGCGGCCGCGAAGAAGGAGGGCGCCCTCAATCTGTACTGGGGCTCCTACGAGCAGAAGACCATCGAAGAGATCCGCGATGCCTTCAAGGCGAAGTACCCCGGCATTGAGGTAAGCCTGCTGCGCCAGGCGTCGCAGACGATCTTCACGCGCCTGCGCCTCGAAATTCAGAATGACGCCGTGCAGTGCGACTCGATCGGTACGACGAACCTGCTGCATTACAAGGACCTGCAGAAGCTCGGCGCCATCCAGCCGTTCAAGCCCACCAATATCGACATGGTGCCGGAGGCGTTCCGCAACATTGACCCTGAGAACACCTATCATGTCGGCGCCATCAGCCTGACCACGATCAACCAGTCCACCTCGGTCACCGCGCCGCCGGCCTCCTGGACGGCGCTGCTCGACGCGCCATGGGCGAACCAGATCACCACGGGCAGCCCGGCCTTCTCCGGCGATGTAGCGAGCTGGGTCGTCGCCATCCGCAAGAAGTACGGCGACGACTTCCTCCGGGCCTTCGCCAAGCAGAAGCCGAAGGTGGGGCAATCCAACGTCGATACGGTGACCGACATTCTCTCGGGCGAGCGCAAGGTGGGCTCCGCCGCGCCGTTCAGCTACTCGCTGACCCAGCAGGCGGCGGGCAACCCGATCGGCGTCACCGTTCCTTCTGATGACGCGATCCTCAATCTTGGCCTGACTGCGGTTCCCACCAAGGCGCCGCACCCCAATGCCGGCAAGCTCTTCACCGACTTCCTGTATTCGGTGGAAGTGTCGAACATCCTCGCCAAGAATTTCTGGCCGACGCTGCGCACCGATGTTCCGTGGGCCGAGGGACGTACGCTCGAATCGATCAAGTGGTACCGCAACCCGGTGGACAATCTGGCCGCCGAAGTGGCGGAAGGCATTGCCAAGTGGAAGGAAATCGTCGGCTGACATCCAGCCGGTCGCTCCGGTCCGGCGTCCTTCATGTCGCCGGACCGGTATCCACCTCGGATTGGCTCACGTTAAGTCGGTAGGCTGCCATTTGATGAAACCGGAAATGTATCCATGGCCTCATCACCCTCGGTGAGCGCGGCGCGTTCCGCCTCGGTCGGCTATCGGCGCCACCATGCGTTCCGGTTGATCGTGCTTGTCATCCTGCTTGCGGTGCTGGCGCTGCTGATTGTCCAGCCGCTCGGCTGGATCGTGTTCAACAGTTTCCATGATGATGTCACAGGCCAATGGACCCTGCGCAACTATGTGCAGATCTTCGCCTCCACATCGCTTTGGACCCCGCTGTTCAATTCGCTTGTGCTGGCAACGGCGGTCGCCGTCATCTCGACGCTGCTGGGCGTACCATTGGCATGGCTGGTCGCCCGCACCGATATGCCCATGCGCGGATTCATCCGCCTTTTGACCATGGCGGCCTTTGTCACCCCCTCCTTCATCGGCGCCCTGGGCTGGATTCTCCTCGCCGCACCCAATTCGGGCTGGCTTAATGTCGGCTGGCGGGCGCTGAGCGGTGCCGAGTGGCCGCTTTTGAACATCTATTCGATGATCGGCACCATTTTCGTCTGCTCGATCTATACCGTGCCCTACACCTTCACACTGGTCTCCAGCGCGCTGGAGGAAATGCCCGTCGAACTGGAAGACGCGGCCACGACCCTGGGTTCCGGCGTCGTAAAGACCATGTTTTCGGTCACCATTCCGCTGGTCATGCCGGCCGTGCTGGTCGGCTTTATCCTTTCCTTCATCCAGGGCATGACCCTGTTCGGCGTGCCGGCCTTCCTGCTGACGCCAAGCGGCACACTGGTGGTCACCACCAAGCTGGCCGAGTTCTACCAGCTCTTTCCGCCCGCGCTCTACATGTCTGCCGCCTATTGCATGCCGCTGATCGCGATCACCGGCATGCTGTTCTACGCCAGGCGCCGCATTCTCGGCCGGCGGCAGTTCACCACCGTGGGCGGCAAGGGGCGAGCCGGGCGGAAGATCCGGCTGAAAGCGTGGCGCCTACCAGCGCTCACTTTTGCCCTGATCGTCCCGGTCACAGCGGTCGTGCTGCCCTATGTCGCCATCGTGCTGGTGTCACTGAGTCGGGCATGGGGGCTCGGGCCCATCCCCTCCAATCTCACGCTGCATTGGTATCGTTGGGCGATCTTCGAGAATGCCGAAACCCAGCGCGCCATCGTCAACAGCCTGCTCTATGCCGGGATCGCGGCCAGCTTCTGCATGATCATCGGCATTCTGGTCGCCTACATCGTCGAGCGGAAGCTCCTCCGCGGCGCTGGCCTGATCGCCGCGCTCGTCACCATCCCGATCATCATTCCCGGCATCGTGCTGTCGGTCGGTTTCTTCTCCGCCTATACGCGGCAGCCGCTGAACCTCTACGGCACGGCCACCATCATCATCGCGGCCTTCGTGGCGACGTTCCTGCCGATCGCCTATTCGCAGGCCGGGTCGATCCTCAAGGGCATCAGCCCCGATCTCGAACGCGCCGCGCGCAGCGTCGGCGCAACGGAGGCCCGCACCTTCGCCTCCATCACCGCACCGCTGATGCGTGGCGGGCTCGTCGCGGGCTGGCTGCTGGTCTTCATCCCGATCATGCGGGAATTGTCGGTGGCGATCTTCCTCGTCTCGCCTCGAACCAATGTCATGACGACCTTGATCTACAACTATAAGGACGGGGGCAATTACGAGGCGGTCTGCGCCGCCAGCGCCCTGCTCCTGTTCGCCACGCTCATCGTCGTCCTTCTCGCGCGTTTCGTCACCGAGGGCGCCGCCTATCGCCGCCGCAACGCGGCCAGCCTCGGAGCTGCCCCATGAGCGATATCGACATTCGCCAACTTTCCAAATCGTACGGCGCCTACCAGGCCCTCAAGTCCATTGACCTGCATATTCCCGACGGCGCCCTGCTGGCGCTGCTCGGTCCGTCAGGATGCGGCAAGTCGACGACGCTGCAACTGCTGGCCGGCTTCGACACGCCCAGCGGCGGCGAGATCCGCGCCGGCGGGGATCTCATTTCCAGCCCGCAGCGCGTTGTTCCCCCTGAGCGGCGGGGCATCTCGCTGGTTTTTCAGAACTACGCCGTCTGGCCGCACAAGACCGTCGCGGAGAATGTCGCCTTCGGGCTGCAACTGCGAAAGCTGGCCCGTGCGGAGCTTGAGGCGCGGCTCTCCCGGGCGCTGGAAGCCGTGCGTCTGACGCCGCTGCGCGATCGCTATCCCTTCGAGCTTTCCGGCGGACAGCAACAGCGCGTCGCGCTGGCACGGGCGCTGGCCGTGGAGCCGCGAATCCTGCTGCTCGACGAGCCCTTGTCCAACCTCGACGCTCATTTGCGCGAAGAAATGCGCTTCGAAATCCGACGCGTGCACGACGAACTCGGCATCACAACGGTCTACGTCACCCATGACCAGGGCGAGGCTCTGGTCACGGCCGACGAGGTGGCGGTGATGAAGGGCGGCATCGTGCAGCAGCTGGGCTCGCCCGAGGACATTTTCGAACGGCCGAGCAATGCCTTTGTCGCCTCGTTCATCGGCAGCAACAACGAGATCCCGGGGCGACGCGAAGCTCCGGGCCAGCTGAGGGTCGCGGACACGCTGCTTCACGCGCAGGATCGCAGTGGACTGTCCAGCCCCGGCACGAAGGCGGTGCTGTGCATCCGTCCCTCGCGTGTCAGGCTGGGCGAGGCCGGAGGGGCTACCAACAATCTGAACGGCGTGGTGCGTCGCTCGGCCTATCTCGGCGATTATCGCGATGTGCTGGTCGAGATCGCGCCGAACACGACGCTGCGGGCCTTTGTCAGTCCGCATCTTCGCCCTCAGCCTGGGGAGCGCGTCCTTGTGCATCTGCCCTCGGAGCACTGCCAGATCTTCGCGGCACCCGACGACGCACCGGCGAACTAGACCCCTTTAGGACGTCCCGATGACCTCTCACGACATGGATACGCCCCACCTCGCCCGTCGGCGCGAAGGAGCCGTCGAATGGCTCGTCTTCAACCGTCCGCGCGTACGCAACGCAATGTCGGCGCGCATGGAGAATGAACTCGTTGCCGCACTTGCCGAGATCGCCGAGGACGACACGGTCCGGGCCGTGGTGTTCACCGGCATGCGCGGCGAAAAGCCGGCCTTCATGGCCGGCGCGGACATGGGCGCGCTGAGTGAGGCGGCGGATCCCGTGGCTGCCGTCGCACTGGAGCGCGAGGCGGAGCGCCTGATCGTCGCCATCGAGCAGTTGCGGGTTCCCACCGTCGCTGCGATGGCCGGCGCCTGCGTCGGCCAGGGCGCGCTCCTCGCCTCCGCCTGTGATGTGCGGATCGCCTCATCGTCGCTGCGCTTCGGCTTCCCCATCGCACGCACCGTTGGCAACTGCCTCAGCCTTACCAATTATGCGCGCCTCATCGCCATGACCAGCACCGCCATGACCCGCGAGATGATCTTCAGCGCCAAACTGCTTGGTGCCGAGGACCTGCTTGCGGTTCGCGCGATCCGCATGGTGGTGGGCGATGACGAGATCGACGCAAAGGCGCAAGAGGTTGCGGAGGCGCTGACCCAGCTCGCCCCGCTCACGCTCTGGGCGACGCGGCAGGCGCTGCTGCGCCTGCGCGACCACGGCGTGCCCGCCGATGCCGACGACGATCTGCTGGCCGCCTGCTACGGCTCGCAGGACATGCAGGAGGCGATCGCCGCCTTTCTGGGTAAGCGGCCCCCGATCTGGCAGGGCCGCTGAGGGCGCAGCGGCCTACCACTTGGCCGCTCGGTTGCGGCGGTTTCCAAGCCGGATGGCGGGCGCATCCCGCATCGCTCAGATCACCGCTTCGCCACGGAGAGCGTCAATCTCTTCCGGCGAGAAACCGAAATCGGCGAGGACTTCCGCGCTGTGCTCGCCCAGCGCCGGAGGCGCCTTCTCGTCGGGAAGCGGCGTGTGCGGCATCTGGATCGGCATCGAGACGAAGCGCAGGCCCGAGCCGGCGGGGACTTCCTTGACCATGTTGCGCGAGACTACCTGAGGGTCCTGCAGCGCCTCGGGCACGGAATTAATGGCGCTGGCCGGCACGTCGGCCTTGTCGAGAATCGCCAGCCATTCGCCGCGGCCGCGTGCGCGGAACAGTTCGGCAAGGATCGGCTCAAGCTCGGCATGCCGGTCGGCGCGCACCGAACCGGTGGGGAAGCGCGGATCGGCCAGAAGGTCCGGCCGCTCCAGCGCGCCGCAAAGCCGCTCCCACTGCTCGGCGGTGTCGACGCAGACCGCGATCGGTTCGTCGGCCGTCGCAAAGGCCTGGAACGGAGCAATGAGGGGATGACGGCTTCCCAGTCGCCGGGGCGTTTCGCCGGCATTCAGGAAGCGGGCGATCGCATTCTCCATCAGCGCCAACTGGCAGTCGAGCATGGCGACATCGACGAAGGTGCCGCGCCCGGTGCGCTCGCGCTGCTGCAGGGCGGAGAGCACGCCGATCGTGGCGAAAAGGCTGGAGCCGATGTCGCCGATGGAGGCGCCTACCCGGGCCGGCGGGCCCGCCTCTTCGCCGGTGATGCTCATCATGCCGGATAGGGCCTGCGCGATGGCGTCGAAGGAAGGCTTGTGGCGATACGGACCGGTTTGGCCGAAACCGGAGATCGACGCATAGACCAGGCGTGGGTTGAACGCCGCCACCGTCTCATAGCCAAAGCCAAGCCGATCCATGACGCCGGCACGGTTGTTCTCGACGAACACATCGGCGCCGGTGAGCAGACGCGTCATCACCGCCTTGCCACGGGGATGCTTGAGGTCGAGCGTGAGACTGCGCTTGTTGCGGTTCACGCTCATGAAATAGATGCTCTTTTCGTCCTTGAAGGGGGCGATGATGCGCGTGAAGTCGCCCGCGCCCCGCCGCTCGATCTTGACCACGTCCGCGCCGAGAGCGCCCAGCAGCCATGTGCAATAGGGGCCCGCCAGCATGTGCGTGGCATCGATCACGCGAATGCCGGACAGGGGACCGGACGCCCCTTTGTCTGCGGGAGACGTGGCGTCTGCGCTCATGAAGGTAGGACTCCTCGAACTACTGCCGCGCGCTGCGCTTCGCGCGGCGCTTGAAGCCTAACCTTCATCAAATGCCGAGGGGTGGACAATCAGCTATTTCGCCCGCGTCGTGTGCATAAGATGCACCAGTGAGTAGGGCGGCGCCGATGTCGCCCCGGTGAACCATAAGTCGGGCATCACACGGTGCCCGCGGGCATGGAGCATTTGTGCATCACGACAACCAATGGCGCAGATAGAAGCTGATGGTCGGCTCGGTAGGACGCCAGTAATCTGCCCGCCTGCCTTCCGGATGTTGCGACCCATGACCAATCATCTCATCGACCGCCTGCGCGCGGGTGGAACCGCCCCCTCCCGCGTCTTCGCCGAGACGGCGGACGGGGCCGTCCTCTCCTATGCCGAGCTTGAGCGGCGCACCGCGCAATATGCGAATGCGCTAGTGGCCATGGGTCTCGCGCCGGGCGACCGGGTGGCGCTGCAGGCGGAAAAGAGCCTGGAGGCGGTATTCGTCTATCTCGCCACGGTGCGGGCCGGCGGCGTGTTCCTGCCGCTCAACACCGCCTATACGCCGCCCGAGATCGATTATTTCCTCGGCGATGCCGAACCAGCGATCTTCATCTGCGACCCCGCGGAGGAGGCGGTGCTGGCCCCCATCGCCCGCGCCCGTGGCGTGGCGCAGGTGGTCACAATGGATGGGAACGGGCAGGGCACGCTGCGCGAGGCGGTCGAGGCCTGCCGCAGCACCTTCGACGACGTGGCGCGCGGGCCGGACGACCTCGCCGCGCTGCTCTACACCTCGGGCACGACCGGCCGCTCCAAGGGGGCGATGCTTACCCATGAGAACCTCGCCTCCAACGCGCAGGCGCTGGCCGAGACCTGGCACTTCACGTCCGACGACGTGCTGATCCATGCCTTGCCGATCTTTCACACCCACGGCCTGTTCGTCGCCATCAATGTGACGCTGGCGGCGGGCGCGTCGATGATCTTCCTGCCGAAGTTTGACCCGGCGCGCATCCTCACGCTGATGAGCCGGGCGAGCGTGCTGATGGGCGTGCCGACCTTCTATGTCCGGCTGCTGAAATCCCCCGAACTCACGCCCGAGGCGGCGGCGGGCATGCGGCTGTTCATCTCCGGCTCGGCGCCGCTGCTGGCGGAGACGCACCGCGAATGGCGCGCTCGCACCTCCCACGCCATTCTTGAACGCTACGGCATGACCGAGACCGGCATGAACACCTCCAACCCCTTTGAGGGCGAGCGCATCGCCGGCACGGTCGGTTTCCCCCTGCCGGGCGTGGAACTGCGCGTGGTGGCGCCGGAGAGCGGGGAAGTGCTCGGCACCGGCGAGATCGGCATGATCGAACTGCGCGGCCCCAACGTGTTCAAGGGCTATTGGCGCATGCCGGAGAAGACAGCGGCGGAGTTCCATGATGGCTGGTTCGTCACCGGCGATCTCGGCCTTGTCGGGCCGGACGGCTATGTGCAGATCGTGGGGCGCGGCAAGGACCTCGTCATTTCGGGCGGCTACAATGTCTACCCCAAGGAAGTCGAGACCGAAATCGACGCACTGCCCGGCGTAATCGAGAGCGCGGTGATTGGCATTCCCCATCCCGATTTCGGCGAGGGGGTGACGGCGGTGGTCATCGCCAGCCCCGACGCCGCCCTGGACGAGCAGGTGGTGGTGGAGGCGCTGGAAGGGCGGCTGGCGCGCTACAAGCTGCCAAAGCGTGTCATCTTCCTCGACGATCTGCCGCGCAACACCATGGGCAAGGTGCAGAAGAACCTGCTGCGCGAACAGTATAAGGGGCTTTATGGGGGGTAGGGGGCGCGCGAATTCAGCCTGCGTTTATGCGTTTGTACCAGCCCATTTCGCTATCTTGACGTCTATGAGGCAGCGTCGGGGACGTTTCTGCCGGTGGTCAACCCCAGCACGGGCGAGGTCATCGGCCGGATCGCCGCCGGCGCCGCCCCGATATCGATCGCGCGGTGACGGCCGCCCGCCATGCCTTCGAAGCCATGTGGACCTCCATGGCGGCTCTGGAGCGCGGCCGCCTGCTTAGACGGCTCGGCCTTCTGATCCTTGATCGTCTTGATGAGCTCGGCGGTTCAGGCTTTTCGAGCGGCGCTGGGAAGGCATTCATGTGTTGGGCCGCCGGGAGGTGCAAGACAGCCTCGTCGCGACCGTGGATGCGCCCTGCCGCAATTCGCGGGATTCTGGCGCTACTCCGCTGCAAATGTCATCCAGCAGATCGGGGACTGAGCCGCACCTGATCCACCAGAATTCACCAGCCGTTTGCGGAGGAGCGGTGCCCTTCAGGCACCGCATCTGAACGAAAATGATGCTTCTCAGTCTGCGCTCGGCGGCGCACAACGGCGTCAAATAGAGAGTGGGGAGTCAGCGGTCATGGATGCACCGGCAAACGCTTCTGTGCGCGGAATGGCAAGGCTCGACCAGATATTGGCGCCGCGGGCCTATGTCGGCTTCGAGATGAGCGCTGGCGAGGTGCTTCGTATCACCGACCTTGAGGGGCAACAAGTTGCCGATCTCGTTTGCTTCAACCGTGACAAGACATCGGAAAAGCTCTCGGTACACGTGACGATGATGGATCAGGGCTCCATCTACATGAAGAAGGGCAAGAGCCTGCTGTCCAACGACTGCAACAGCCTCATGACGCTGATCGAGGATACGTGCGGCGTCCATGACTTGCTCGCCGGCTCGTGCAATGAGGGCGCCAACTTCAAGCGCTACGGCCTGCGCCACACGCCGAACTGCCGCTGCAATCTGGAAGCCGCCCTGCGCCCCTACGACTTGCCGCTGAGAGAAATCCCCTACAGTTTCAACGTGTTCATGAATGTCGATCTGCAGGCGGACGGCTCGATCAAGACGACGACGCCCACCTCCAAGGCCGGTGATTTCGTCGAGCTGCGCGCCGATATGGACCTCATCGTCGGCATCTCGAACTGCCCGTCCGATCAGGGGCCTTGCAATGGCTACAAGCTGACGCCGCTGCGGGTCGAGATATTCACGCCCGAACAGGTTTGAGGGAGCCGGATCGTGGCTGAGATACGTCATCTTCCGCTCCCGATCCGTGGATCGGCGAGCCTTGCGGTGGAAGCCGGCGGCCTGGTCTTCACCAGCGGCCTCGCGCTCAGCCCGGGTGAGCGCCCCCTCGCGCCGATTGAGGCGGTGCTCGACGCGCTGGGAACCGGCCTCCCGCTGGCGGCAAAGCTCAAGGCATATCTGTCGGACATCCGCCGCGCCCCGTCGCTGCGCCGGCAGTTGCCGGACGGGCCGGCGGCGACCTCCATGGTCGGCGCCATGCTGCCGGATGGAGTGGAATCTCTGATCGAGGTGATTGCCAGCGCGGGAGTGGAGCCGGTTCGCCAGGCGGGCGGCGGCGGCATTGGCGTGACGATCATTGGCGACCTTCTGTTCGCGGACGGTGCGCGCCCAGGCCGGGGCGGCGACCTTGCCGGCGCGGGCGATCTCACCGCGCAGGCGCAGCATGTGCTGGACGATATTCTCGCGGCGCTGGCCCCTTATGGCGCCGGCCCGGCGGATGTGCTGAAGATCAACAACACCGCCGCCTGCTGGCATAATTACGCGCTCTACAACGCCGTCTATAATGAGCGCCTGACCGGCGCTAACGCGGCCCGCTGTTCGGTGGGCGGCATGCTGGAGCACCCGCTTGCGCTCATCGAGGTGGAGGCGGTCGCGGCGCGCGGCGGGCCTTATCGGTTTGTGGATTCGACCCAGAGCGGCGTCGGGCGCACCGGCTTCCAGCCCCGGGAAGACACCGTCTATCTGCCGGAGCTTGGGCCGTGCAAAGGGCCCCATTCCCACGGCGCACGGGTCGGAGAGATGGTCTTCATCGCCGGTGAGTGCCCCTATGATGCGCAGGATCGGCTGGTCGGCCCCGGCGATGTCGCCGCGCAGACCGTGCAGACGATGGAGAATGTACGCATGTCGCTTGAGGCGCTCGGGGCGAGCCTTGCGGATGTCGTGCGCACCACCATCACGCTTTCCGACATGCGGTTGTTTGACGACTTCGATGCCGCCTACGCCGCCTGCTTCGCCGGGCACTACCCCGCGCGTACCGTGGTCGGAGCGCCGCTCGGGCAATATGGCCTGCTTGTCGAGATCGAGGCCATCGCCGTGATCGGTGCCGGGCGTGACGGTGTTTTCCTCACGGGCCAGCCGGCATGATCGAGCTGGACGTGGTCGAAGGGGCCGCTACCGCGCAGGAGGGCGACGCGCTCCTGCTGCTGGTGGGCTCTCGGCAAATTCCTGACCTGTTGTCGCGAACCTCGATCCTGGCTGAAGACGCGGGGCGCCGGGAGGCGGTCACGCTGCTTGCCGGTCATGGCCTCGTGGCGGCGCGCTGGCTGGTTCTCGCCGGCCTTGGCGATGGGCCGGTCGATGCCGAAACCTGCCGGCGCTTGGCAGGTGCTGCGGTAAAGGCGGTGCGGGAGCGGCAGGTTCGCCGTTTCGTCGTCGATGCGTCCGGGCTTTCAAGCGTGACGGACGACACGCTGGCGGCCCAGGTCCAGGCGCTCGTCGAGGGCGCCCTTTCCGCTGACTACGATTTCGACCGCTACCGGACGCGGCGGGCGCGCCACACGCCGCTGGCTCATCTCCGCCTTGTCGCTCCGCCAGGGCTTTCGGCGGTCGCGACGACGGCCGCCCGGCGGGGCAGGGCTGTGGCGCAGGCGGTGAACGCGGCGCGCGACCTGTGCAACGAGCCGCCCAATCGCCTGAAGCCGATTGATTTCGCCGCGCGGGTCGAGGCGCTGGCATCTGATCCGCGCCTGACCGTCACCACTCTCGATCGTGCGGCCATCGCCGCGGAAGGCATGGGGGCGCTGCTCGCCGTGGCGCAGGGCTCCCACGCCGAGCCGCGCTTCGTACGCGCCGATTATCGTCCCGCCGGGGTGGCGAAGGTCGGCTCGCCGCTGGTTCTTGTCGGCAAGTCCGTGACCTTTGATACCGGCGGCATCTCGCTGAAGCCCCCGCTCGACATGGAACGTCAGAAGGCCGACATGGGCGGCGGCGCGGCGGTGTTCGGTGCGCTCACCGCGCTGCTGGCGCTCGATCTGCCGCTTGCGGTCACGGCGCTGTTTCCGATTGTCGAGAACATGCCCGGCGGCGGCGCCACCCGGCCGGGCGATGTGGTCAGCACCCGCTCCGGCCAGACGGTTGAAATCCTCAACACCGATGCCGAGGGCCGCCTGATCCTTGCCGATGCGCTGAGTTATGCGCGTTCGCTCAACCCGTGCGCGATCATTGATCTCGCGACCCTCACCGGCGCGAGCTCCATCGTGTTCGGCCCCGTCGGGATCGGCATGTTCGCCACCGACACCGCTCTTGCCGATGCGTTCGGCCGGGCCGAGGCGACGGCGGGCGAGCGGGTGTGGCGGCTGCCGCTGTGGCCGGAATATCGCGATCTGCTGCGCAGCCATGTCGCGGATCTGCGCAACATCTCGACCACGGTGCAGCAAGGCAGCATGATGACCGCCGCCAGCTTTCTGCACGCCTTCATCGGCACCGAGCCATGGGTCCATCTCGATATCTACAACACGGCCTGGAACGAGGCGGAGCATCCGCATGTGCCGAAAGGGCCGACCGCCAGCGGCACGCGGCTGCTGGTCCAGTTCCTCATCGAACGGGCCGAGCTGTCCGCGCGCGGGATTGAGGGATGAAGGGCTTCAGCCCGGGAATGCCGGTGATCGAGATGAGCGGGGTGCGGCTTGGCTTCGGTTCGACCGACATTCTGCGCGGCATTGACCTGACCATCCATTGCGGCGAGCGCGTCGCGATCATCGGGCCGTCGGGCTCCGGAAAATCGAGCCTGATACGCTGCATGAACGGCCTCGCCCGCCCGCAGCACGGCCGCATCGTCGTGCTCGGCGAGGACATTTCCAGCGCTGCCGGCCTCGCCGAATGCCGCCAGCGCACCGATATGATCTTTCAGTCATTCAATCTCTATTCCCAGATGACCGTACTGGAGAATGTGATGCTGGCGCTGCGTCACGTTCTCAAGCTTCCAGCCGCGACGGCGCGTCAGAAGGCGTTGGAGCACCTTGCCGCCCTGGAGATGGACCGCTTCGCGGCGCGTTATCCGTTCGAGCTATCCGGGGGGCAGCAACAGCGCGTCGCGCTCGCCCGGGCGCTCGCCAAGGGGCCGGACATCCTGCTGCTCGACGAGCCGACATCCGCGCTCGATCCCGAACTCGTCCGCAGCGTCATGGCGGCGATCGTTGAGGCGACGGCCAAAGGCATCACCACAGTGACGGTGACGCACGAGATCGGCTTTGCCCGCGAGCACGCCGACCGTCTTGTCTTCCTGTGCGAGGGCCAGATTGTCGAGCAGGGTGCGCCGAGGGCGATGATCGCCAATCCCGTCAGCGCGCGGCTTGCGGCATTTCTCAGCGCGAGCGCGCCATCCTGAGTTCGGGCGTCAGCCGCACCTCCACCCTGCGGACGATGCGCGACACCGCGAGGACGATCACGAGATAGACCAGCGCGGCGACCAGCAGCGGCGGCACTGGCTCGAAGGTGCGGAAATAGACCTGGTTCGCCGCGCTCATCAGGTCGCGCACCGTGATGAAGCTCACGACGGCCGTTCCCTTCAGCACGAACACCGCTTCATTGCCGAAGCTGCGTATGCCGAGCCGAATGGCATGGGGCACAATGATGAACCGCAAGAGCTGCATCCGCGAGAACCCCGCCGCGCGCGCCGCCTCGATCTCATTGGCGGGAACATTGCGCAGCGCCCCGGCGATGATGTGCGTCTGGAAGCCCGCCGAATTCAGCGACAGTGCGACGAGCGCGACCGGAAACGGATCGCGCAGCAGAAACCAGATCGCGCTCTGGCGAATGCCAGGCACCTGCGGCAGGCCGTAATAGACCAGAAACAGGATCACCAGCAGCGGCGCGCCCCGGAACAGAAGAACGAAGCCGTGCCCCACGCCGCGCAGCACGGGCAGGCGCGCATTGCGCGCGAAGGCAAAGGGCAGCGCGATGAGCAGGCCGATCGGCAGGGTCAGCACGAACAGCAGCAGCGTCGTACTCGCGCCCTCCATGAGCAGCGGCACATAGGGACCCAGGGAAGCGAAGGCCTCGATCATGGGTCAGGCCCCAAGAAACCGGGAGGCCCGCCGCTCGACGCGGCTTTCCACCACCCAGATGAGGGCTGCGAGGACCAGATAGATCACCAGCGCCACGAGGTAGAAGGTGAGATATTGCTTGGTGTTCTTGCCGGCATCGCCCGCCACGCGCAGCAGGTCCTGAAGGCCGACGGCGGCGACCAGCGGCGTCGCCTTCAGCGTCACCACCACGAGATTGATGAGCCCCGGCAGGGCAAAGCGCAGGGCGAGCGGCAGCTTGACGGCGAGAAAGGCTGGAAAGGGCCGCAGCCCGAGCGCGCGCGCTGCCTCCAGCGGACCGGCGGGAACCGCCTGGAACGCCCCGCGGAACACTTCCGAACAATAGGCGCCGTGCACCATGCCGATCGCGAGCACGCCCGACCAGAAGGCATTGATGGCAACGAAGCCCTCGATGCCGATCACCTGCAACAGGGCTTGGATGGCGAAGGAGAAGCCGTAATAGACCGCGAAGATCACCAGCAGTTCGGGCACGCTTCGCATCACCACTTCATAGCCGCCGACGATGACGGCAGCGATGCGAAAGCGCGAGGTCGCCACCAGAGCACCCGCGAGGCCCAGCCCTGTGCCGAGAACGACCGACGCCGCGGCCAGTGCGAGGGTCACGAATAACCCCCGCGCCAGCGCATTTCCCCAACCGGACCCGAAGGCCAGAATGGACAAGTCCATGGTCTCTCCCCGGCCGGGCCTTTAGCAGCTCACTTCCAGAGCGGCTCGGCACTCACATCCACGCCCGGCTTGAAATAGCGGGCGGCAATCGTCTTGAACGTGCCATCGGCATAGACGCTGCGGATGGCGGCATCCACCTTATCGCGCAGCGCGGTCTCGTCCTTGCGGAACATGGCGCCCGCGCCGCGCCCGAGGATCGGATCGCTGTAGGCCGGGCCGACCCAGTCAAAACCCGCCCCGGCCGGCGAGGCCAGGAAGACACTGACGGGAAGCTGTGCGTTGAAGCCGAAATCGATGCGGCCGGCTTCGAGATCGGCATTCACCTGATCGAGATTTTCATAGCTGCGAATCTCGACCTTGTTGCCCCACTTTTCCTTGACGAAGCGCTCTCCGGTGGAGCCGGCGAGCACGCCGACATTCTTGCCATCAAGGCCGCCGGGAAGCGTAACCGCCGTGCCCTTGGGGCCGTAGAAGCGGAATTGATCGGTGATGTAGGGGATCGAGAACAGGCCGACCTTCGAACGTTCATCGTTGATCGACATGTAGGAGAATATGAAGTCGTACTTCTTCGCCTGAAGCGCCGGGATCATGCCGGAGAAGTCCTGCTTCACCCAGGTGCAGTCGAGCTGGGCGCGCTGGCAGATCGCTTTTCCCAGATCGATCTCGAACCCGCTGAAGCTGCCATCGGCTTCCGTCTTGTTGAAGGGCGGGAAGTCGGCTTCCGTGGCAACGGTCACCTTTTCAAGCGCGGCTGCCTGGCTCGCACCCAGCGCCGCCACGAACAACGTTACACAGGTCGCGCGACCGATCAGGCCGAACAGGCTCATCGTCAACTCCTCAGTTTCACCGTTCCAGAAGGCGGCGGCCAATCCGTGTCGGGCGCCCGTCCCGTTCATCTGCACGGACCACGTTCTTGCATTATAGTGCGGCTTGAGAAGCACAGATTTGGAAGCATAGTGGTGCGTTTTCGGCACTGCTCTCGGAGGGGCCGACCCATGCTGCACTCCCGCCTTATTCGCTACATCGACGAGGTGGCACGCGCCGGTTCGATCCGGCAGGCGGCTGAACGGCTCAATGTCGCGTCCACTGCGATCAACCGTCAGATTATCGCCTTCGAGGAAGAGCTTGGCCTGCCGCTGTTCGAGCGCCTGCCGCGTGGCGTGCGGCTGACCACGACCGGCGAGATCCTGGTCGAGCATATCCGCAACACGATGAAGGATCATGGCCGTGCAATGCTGCGCATCGCCGACGTGAAGACGCTGCGCCGTACGCGGATAAGCATCGCCACACTTGAGGCTCTCACCGCGGACGTGCTCGCTCATGTGGTCAGCGACTTCCAGCAGACGTACCCGCTCACCAAGATCATCGTACGCGCGATGCCGGCGGACAGCATCGTGGCGGCGGTCGCGGGCGGCGATGCCGATTTCGGGCTCGGCTTCGATTTTCCGACCGAGACGGGGCTGACCATCCACGCTCAAGTCTCTTGCCGCGTCGGAATTGTCGTGCGCCCGACGCACCCGCTTGCGGGCCGGGCCAGTCTGCGGCTGAGCGAATGTCTCGACTATCCGTTCGTTCTGCCGACCGAGGACGTGACGCTCCGGCCGCTTTTTGATCGCATAGCCCGCAAGGCGCGTCTCTCCATCGAACCGCTTATGGAAACCAACTCGATCGACCTCTTGAAGCGCAACGTGATGCTGACCGATACCATCACCGTTCTCACGCGTGCGGACGTCGAACTCGAAAGGCTGCGCGGCACTCTCGCCTTCATCCCGCTTCGCGACGCCGATGTGGGAGCGCAGACGCTCACCATCGTTCATCGCGACAGCGCGCGCTTCGACGCGGTGACGCAACATTTTTCGAAAAAGCTCGCAGAGCTGGCTCAGAAGATCGGGGAATAAAAACCTCCACGGGCTTCATGCCAATAGGCCTCGCTGGAGAGATCGGCGCCTGTGCCGGCGTCGATGAGCGCGCAGATAGAGGGCAGCTCACCGCAGCGACCACTTCGCGCGGGCGTTCAGGCAGCATTTCGGTTGCTCAGCGAGTGAAACGCGAGAAGCTGCGTCGCGGCGGCGACCAACCGTCAATCCCGCGCCCGCTTTCTCCCCGTGCTCTTCCGAACACTCCCTGGCAGATTGGCTTCGCGCCCCGATCTCGGTCATCATCTGGTACTGGCCGCGGCCCAGATGCGACATTCGCGAGAAGCGGTGCTTAGATTCGTGCGGTACTGCCGCAGATGATCGCGGCCGGTGGTGGGTCCATCGTCCGCGCCCCTTCCATCTCGGCCGTGGCGGCAACGCCAATGGAGGTGCTGTACGACACCACGAAGGGCGCCTGCCACCCGTTCGCCCGCGCTATCGCGGTTGAGTTCCGCGATCGGGTGATCCGCTGCAATGCGGTTTGTCTGGGCTCCATCCGCACGCCGCACGGCCTGCGCGAGGTCGACGAACTCTCCCGCCTCGGGGTTGCTGTTTCCGAGGCCTCGCTGGCGATGCAGCAGGGGCGCATCGGCGAGCCCGAAGAGGCGGTACGCGCCGCCCTGTTCCTCGCCAGTGAAGAGGCGAACTTCGTAAACGGGACCCACCTCTTCGTCGACCATGGCTTTACCATCGCCTGAGCCACGGGGGCGGCGCGTCACAGGGCGGTGCCTGTCCGGTGCGCGCGAGCACCGCCGGGCCTTCCCAGACTGTCGCCGCCCAGCCTCGTTGCGGCTCCTCCCACCATTCACGCA
The DNA here is from genome assembly GCF_047501495.1 of Ancylobacter sp. G4_0304. Taxonomy (NCBI): domain Bacteria; kingdom Pseudomonadati; phylum Pseudomonadota; class Alphaproteobacteria; order Hyphomicrobiales; family Xanthobacteraceae; genus Ancylobacter; species Ancylobacter sp. G4_0304. Next base: position 63,812 of record NZ_JAZDRM010000003.1, read on the forward strand.
GCTCGATGTGAGGGAGCCGTCATTCACTTGGGCTGTAGCGCGTGCCTCTTTCAGTAGACGGCGCGCCCGCCGGAGATGTCGAACACGGCGCCGGTCGAGAAGGCGCAGTCCTCCGAGCACAGCCACGCGATCAGCGCCGCCGCCTCGTCCACCGCGAGGAACCGATTCATCGGGATCTTCGACAGCATGAAGTCGATATGCTCCTGCTTCATCTGGCTGAAGAGTTCCGTCTTCGCCGCCGCCGGGGTGATGGCGTTGACCAGGATGTTCGAGGTGGCGAGTTCCTTGCCGAGCGACTTGGTCAGCCCGATCAGGCCCGCCTTCGACGCCGAATAATGCGAGGCATTCGGGTTGCCCTCCTTGCCGGCGATGGAGGCGACGTTGACGATGCGCCCCCAGCCATTCTTCAGCAGGTGCGGCACCACCGCCTTGCAGGTAAGGAACGGCCCGACGAGGTTGACGTCGATCACCCGGCGCCAGACCTCGGTGTCGAGCTCCCACAGCCTGCCATTGCCGCCGGTGATGCCGGCATTGTTGACGAGAATGTCGATCTTGCCGTGAGCGCTTGCCGTGTCCTTCGTCGCGGCGGCGACGCTGGCCTCGTCGGTCAGTTCGACGGCATGGGTCGACACGGTGCCGAGCTGGCTCAGCCCGGCGGCGGCCTCGGCGAGGCGGGCGGCGTCGATGTCCCACAACGCGACGGCCGCGCCGGAAGCGAGCATGCGTTCAGCCGCGGCGTAGCCGATGCCACGGGCGCCGCCGGTGATGATGGCCACGCGGCCATTCAGGTCGAGCTTGTTCATCTCGGGAAACTCCTTCACGCCGCCGGAACGGTGGTCTGCATCTGCTCGCCGAGGCCGGATATGGCGAGGCGCATGGTCTGGCCGGCCTTGAGATAGACCGGCGGCTTCTGGCCGAGGCCGACGCCGGGCGGGGTGCCGGTGGAGATGATGTCGCCCGGTTGAAGGCTCATGAACTGGCTGCAATAGGAGACGATGGTCGGCACGTCGAAGATCATCGTGCGCGTTGAGCCGTTCTGGTAGCGCCTGCCGTCGACTTCCAGCCACATGTCCAGCGCGTGCGGGTCGGCGATCTCGTCGGTGGTCACCAGCCACGGTCCGATAGGCCCGAACGTGTCGCAGCCCTTGCCCTTGTCCCATTGGCCGCCGCGCTCAAGCTGGAAATGGCGCTCCGAGATGTCGTTGACGACGCAATAGCCGGCGACATGGGCGTAAGCCTCGTCGACGGAGACATATTTGGCGGGCTTGCCGATGACGATGCCGAGCTCGACCTCCCAATCGGTCTTTTCCGCGCCGCGCGGGATTTCCACGTCGTCATAGGGGCCGACGATGCAGCTGGTGGTCTTCATGAACACCACCGGCTCGTCGGGGATCGGCATGCCGGATTCGGCGGCGTGGTCGGTGTAGTTCAGGCCGATACAGACGAACTTACCCACCTGCCCGACGCAGGCACCGATGCGCGGATCGCCTTCCACCCCTGGCAGGGCTGAGACATCGAGCGCGGCGAGGCGGGCGAGGCTTTCGGGCAGCAATGTCGCGCCGGCGATATCGGGCACGATGCCGGCGAGATCGCGCAGCACGCCCTGCGCATCGAGGATGGCGGGGCGTTCCGCGCCCGGTTCGCCGTAGCGGACGAGCTTCATGGGCGTTTCTCCTTGAGGGGCGTTGCGGGCCGTTAAGGCGGCCTTCAGGTCGGTGCGAACAGCGAGGCCGGGTTCTGGGTGAACCGCGCCAGCGCATCGTGGGCGAGCGCGACGCCGAGGCCCGGCCGGTCGGGAATGCGGAGCTTGCCGTCCGCGTCGAGCACGAAGGGATCGGCGACGATGCCGTCGACATAGGCGCTGCCGCCGATGAACTCGACCAGATCGCACTGGGGCAGGGCGGCCGCCAGCTGTAGATCGGCGGCGAGGCCGAGCGCGGTGTTCCAGCCATGGCCGACATAGCGGAGCCCGAAATCGTCGGCGAGCCAGGCGATGCGCCGCTGTTCGCTCAAGCCGCCGACCTTGGTCACGTCCGGCTGCACGATGTCGAGGGCGCCCGATGACAGCCAGGGAACGAAGCTCTGCCGGCGCGTGAGCACCTCGCCGCCGGCGATCGGCACCGGGCTCGCCCGGCGCAGCGTGCGGAAATCCTCCAGCGCGTCCGGCCGCAGCGGCTCCTCGAACCAGCCGACATCATAGTCGCGCAGCATCTGCGCGGTGTTGAGCGCCCATTTCAGCCCCTGCGGCCAATAGGCGTCGCAGGCGCCGGCGTCGACGAAAAGCTTGGCATGGGGGCCGGTCGCCTCGCGCGCGGCGCGCACGATCGCCTCGTCCAGCTTCGTGCTGTCGCGCCGTCCGAACGGGCCCCAGCCGATCTTGTAGGCCGTGAAGCCGCGCGCGCGATGCGGCCCGATAACGTCGGCCATGCGCTCGGGCTCGTCCATCAGCAGCGAGCAATAGGGCGTCACCCGGTCGCGATAGGTGCCGCCCAGCAGCCGCCCGACCGGCTGGCCGAGCGCCTTGCCGAGAATGTCCCACAGCGCGATGTCGATACCGCTGATGGCGTGGGTGAGGCTGCCGCCGCGCCCCATCCAGAAGGTGTTTTGGTGGAGCTTTTCGCTGACCCGCTCGGGTTCCAGCGCGTTCTCGCCCCGCCAGAGCGGCTCCAGTACGTCGACGGCGGCCTGAACCAGCCGCCCGTCGGTGAACACGCTGCCATGGCCGGTGAGGCCTTCCTCGGTGTGCACGGCGATGAGCGCGTGGACCGAATCTTCCGGTTTGATCTCGGCCGACCAGCCGCCCTTCGGGCTCTCGCCGAACAGCGGCGCGACGACGATGGAGCGGATGGTGGCTTTCGGCAGGGCGATGTCGGGCATGATGCGTACTCAGGACTTTCGGTCTGGCGTCGACCAGCCGCGCTGCGACCAGCGCTCCAGCCGGCGTACGAGAAGGGCGGCGGGAAAGCCGACCGAGAAATAGAGAAAAGCGGTGACGGTGTAGACGGTGAAATACTGGTAGTTGCGCGCGGCGATGATCTGACCAGAGAACATCAGCTCCTGCACCGTGACTAAGGAGGCCAGCGCGGTATCCTTGAACAGCGCGATGAGATAGTTGCCAAGGGCAGGCAGAACCGTGCGGAATGCCTGCGGGAAGATGATCTTGATGAAGGTGACGGTGCGCCCGATGCCGAGGCTCTGTGCCGCCTCGTACTGGCTCTTCGGCACCGCCTGAATGCCGGAGCGGTAGACCTCGCTCATGAAGGCGGAATAGTTCACCGTCAGGCCGATGATCGCGGCCGTGACCGGCTCCAGGCGGATGCCGGCGCTGGGCAGCACGTAATAGATGTAGATGAGCTGCAGGATCAGCGGCGTGGCGCGGATGAACTCCACATAGAAATCCGCCGGCCAGCGGATCCACCGCGTGGGCGACATCCGGGCGAGCGCCAGCGGGATGGCGAGCACCCCGGCCAGCAGGATCACGACGACGGTGAGAAAGGTCGTCACGGCGAGGCCCTGCAGGAAGACAGAGCCGTATTCATCCACGACGGAGAAATCGAACAGGTTCATGAAGCGATCCGCCGCTTACGCGGGAAAGGGCAGGCGGGGCCGAAGCCCCGCGCGCCGGGCTGACGGGTGCGAAGGACCGTCAAAGCGGGAAGAAGAACAGGTTGCGGTTGGTCAGCCCGTAGCTCTTGAGAATTGCCGTGGCCTGACCATTGCCACGCACTTCGGCGAGGCCCTGGGTGAAGGCGGCGCGCAGCGAGCAGTCTTCCTTGCGCAGCGCGTAGCGGGCATAGCCGTAGCCATATTTGAAAATCAGTTCGTCCGGGATCGTGACATTGGCGACGATCTCGATCGGGGCCGAGCCATTGGCCTTCATGAACTCGATGATCTTCACGTCATCGTCGAGGATGGCATCGACGCGGCCGGTGGAGATGGCGGCGAACTCCTCGGCATCGGTCTGGAACGCGGTCACTGCGACACCGATCTTGCGCAGATATTCGTCGGCAGCCGAGCCGGCGATGGCGCCCACCTTCTTGCCCTTGAGGCTGTCGAAGGAGGTGATGCCCGCCGGATTGCCCTTCGCGACCACGATGGCGGGACCATACCACCAGGCAGGGCCGGAGAAAGAGACCGCCTTGAGGCGGTCCGGCGTGACGTGAATATTGGCGGTCACGATGTCGATGCGCTTGGCCAGCAGCGCGGGGATGAGCTGGCCGAACGGCATCACCTCATATTTGAATTTGGTGACGCCGGCCCATTTGAGCGCCGCCTCCACCAGTTCAACATCGAGCCCGGCGGCCTTCTTGGTGGCGGGGTCGAGCGAGGAATAGGGCGGGGAAGGCGAGAAGCCGAGGGTGACGCCTTCGGTCTTGGCGCGGGCCAGGGACGCATCGCCGCAATTATCGAACAGCGGCGGGGCCTCGAACTGGAACTCCTGTGCGCTCGCGCTAACGCTGACGACGGCCGCAAGCAGGGCCGCCAACATGGTCTTGAGCATGCCGTTCTCCTGATCTGGACGGGCCGGCCGATGCCGACTTAAAAAATATTATTTAATGAGCGGAGAATGTCCAGATGCTTTTCAACAGCTCGCTCTTGTTCGGCATAAAAATATGATTTAAATGCATTTTATGGCTGCGATCCTGCGTCGGCGGGCCATCGGCCCTTGTGCGGGTGCGGGATATCGCCTAGCGCAGGAGTGTAGCGGGCGCCGGTTTTCGAGCCGGCCCGCGCCGCCCTTTCAGTCAAGACGCAAGACGGAGAGCGCCGTGACGGAGCGCCCATCGACGCCGCGCAGGCGCCCTGAGACAGCCGAGGCCAGCGACGCGCACCCGCCGCGTCCCGCGCGCCCGTCGGGCTATCGTATCAGCGGCGTTCAGGGCCATGTCATAAGCGAGCTTGGCCGCGCCATCGTCTCGGGCCGTTTCGCGCCCGGCGAGTTGCTGCCGCGCGAGCCGGAGCTTATGGCCGAGTTCTCGGCGAGCCGGCCTTCGCTGCGCGAGGCGCTGAAGGTGCTGGCTGCCAAGGGCCTGATCGAGATGCGCCAGAAGGTCGGCACGCGGGTGCGCCCGCGCGACCTGTGGAACACCTTCGACAGCGACGTGATCGCCTGGCATTTCGGCGACGGCAACGGCTCGCCCGAGCTGCGCGACACCATGATGCGCGATCTGATCGAGCTGCGCCTGATGATCGAGCCCGCCGCCGCGCAGCTCGCCACCGGCCGCGCGACCATCGAGGACCTGCGCCGCATCCGCTCGGCACTCCACGCCATGGAGGCATCGAGCGGCGATCTCATCAGCTACGCCCATGCCGATGTGGCGTTTCACATGGCGGTGTTCGCCGCCAGCCATAATACGCTGCTCGGCAGCTTCGCCCATCTGGTCGCCGACTTCCTGCATCTGAGCTTTTCCATCCAGCAGCAGGCGCTGAAGGCGGACAAGAGTGTCGAGGATGACATCGGTCAGCATCGCGGAGTGTTCGAGGCGATCATTGGCGGCGACGGCGAGGGCGCGGCGCGGGCGATGCGCGATGTGATCCTTGACGGCAAGGATTCGCTGCTCGCGGCGCTGAAGTGAACGACGCGCGCGGGCCTGAACTTACGCTCGACTGGCGCCACGGCGCGTTGCGCGTGTCGCCGGTGGGCGCCATGCTCGCCGAGCTGGTGTTCCATCTGCCGGACGGCCCGTTCGCTCCGTTCTCCCGGCCGCACTGGTCGCCGGACGATCCCGTGCTCGCCGACCTGCCGGCCCATCTGCGCCATCTCGGCGCGGAGTTCGTCTGCCTGCCCTTCGGCGTCGGCGGGCCGGTGGACGACGTCGCGCCAGGCTGGAGTGGGTTCGGTCTTGATCGCTGCAATGATCTTCCGCACGGCCTTGCCGCCAATGCGCCGTGGCAGGTGGAAGAGCACGGCGCCGATCGGCTCCGCCTGACGCTCGACTATCCCGCGAGCCATGCGGTGCGCCGGCTGACGCGCACGCTCACGCCACAGCCGGGCGCGCCGGCTCTCGACCTTGAGCTGGCCATCGAGGTACGGCGCCCGACCCGGTTTTCCCTCGGTCTCCATCCGATCCTCTCGCTGGACCTGCCGTCCGAAAGCCTGCGCATCGAGGCGCGGTTTCGCCGTGGCCTCACCTATCCGGCCTCCGTGCCCGGCGGGGCGATGCGCGCGGCGGTCGGGCGTGATTTCGCCTCGCTTTCCGCCGTGCCGGCGCGCGACGGCGGCATCATCGATCTGGCGCAGCTGCCGAAAGCCGCGCCTATGGAGGATGTGCTCCAGCTTTGCGACGTCGAGGGCGCTGTGGAGGCGGTGTTCCCGGAGCGCGGGGCCGTGCTGAGTCTCGACTGGGACCGGGAGCTCTTGCCCTCCTGCCTTCTCTGGATCAGCGACCGCGCGCTGCCCGGCGCGCCGTGGGGTCGGCGGTTCCGGGGGCTCGGCATCGAGCCGATCGCCTCCTGCTTCGATTTCGCCGAGGCGGTGTCGCTGGAGGACAATCCGATCGCGGCCGCCGGCACTCCGACCGCGCTGGCAGCGACGCCGGAGCGGGCGACCGTCATCCGCTACAGCCTCGCGGCGCGGCCGCTGCGTCCGCTGTTCTAGAAGGTCGACGAGACGCCGCCATCGACCAGCAAGATCTGGCCGGTCACGTAGCGCGCATCGTCCGAGCACAGGAAGAAGGCCGGCCCGGCGATGTCGGCCGGCGTGCCCGGCCGGCGCAGCGGGATGCGGCCGTGGCGAATATAGATGTCGCGGAACCAATCGGTCTCGTGCTCGTGGCCGCTGCCGTCCGGCAGTTGCGCCATGCGGGTATCGATGAAGCCGGGCGCGAGCGCGTTGACGACAATGCCTTCCGCGCCGAGATCGCAGGCGAGGGCGCGGGTGAAATTGACCAGCGCGCCCTTGGCGGTGGCATAGGCGAGCGAGTCGCGGGTGCCGCGAACGCCCTGGATCGACACGATGTTGAGGATGCGCCGGGCTTCGCCGCCCTTGCGGATCAGCGGCAGCAGGGCGAGCGTGACCCGGATTGCGCCATCCTGGTTGATGTCCAGCACCGCGCGGTAGTGCTCGAAGCTCATGGCGTCGATGCCGGCGGCGTCGAGAATGGCCGCGTTGTTCACCAGTATGTCGCAGCGGCCATGGCGTTCGTCCACGGCCCGCGCCAGCGCTGCGACCGAGGCGGCGGCGGCGATGTCGACGCGCTGTCCAAGGGCTTGCGGGCCGAGCGCGGCGGCGGCGTGGTGCGCCTCGGCCTCGTCGATATCGGCCACCACCACGTGAGCGCCCTCGCGCGCGAAGCGCTCGGCGATCGACAGGCCAATGCCGCGCGCGCCGCCTGTGACAACGGCGACCCGCCCTTCCAGACGGCGGGCGGCGTGCGGGGAAGGCGGGGCATCAGGGGGCATGGCGGTTCCAGACATGACGGGTAGGGAAGGGGATTATAAAATATGATATTTTAGGGCGTCAATCGATCGGCGCCCGCGGCCATGTGAGCGCGGGGGCATTGTAAAGGCAAATTTCAGGCGGTTTCCACACGTGTCGAATTGACCGAGAAAAATAAATATGATTTTTTATCTCAAGCCAAAGGGCGCCAGATGGAGATCAGACGATGAATTGGATGTCGAGGACAGTCGCCGCATCGCTTGCCACGTTCACGCTGCTCGCCTCGGCGGCCGCCATTGCCCAGCCCAAGGGCGAGGTGAGGCTCCTTGCCTATGAAGGCTATGCCGATCCGGCCTGGGTCGAGGAGTTCCAGAAGGAGACCGGCATCACCGTCAAGGTGACCTATGTCGGCGGCGTCGACGAGCAGATCGCGAAGATGAAGGCGTCGAACGGCAAGGATTACGACGTCGTCACCATCGATACAGCCAGCCTGAAGGCCTATGCCGACCAGAAGCTGATCTCGCCCATCGACAAGACCAAGCTCACCAGCGCCGGCAACCTGCTTCCGGAATTCAAGTCCATGTCGAACGCCACCTTCGACGGCGCCACCTATGGCGTGCCGTGGGCGTGGGGCTCGCTCGGCATGGTCTATGACAAGAAGACCTTCCCCACCGCGCCGGAAAGCTGGGAGGTGCTGTGGGACCCGAAATACAAGGGCAAGGTCATCTCGCTCGACGACGCCAACAACGCCATCAATTTCGGCGCCATCGTGCTCGGCATCAAGGACCCGTTCCACCTGACCGACGCCCAGTTCGCTCAGGTGAAGGACAAGCTCATCGCCCTGAAGCGCAACCTGCTCACCTATTTCGCCGGCTTCGACGAAGGCACCACCATCTGGAGCGAGAACGACGTGGTGCTGATGTTCTCCATGGGCGAGCTCGCGGCGATTAACCTGCAGAAGAAGGGCTTCGACGTCGGCTACACCATCCCCAAGGAGGGCGCCGTCGGCTGGCTCGACAATCTCGCGGTCAGCGCCGGCACGCCGAACCCGGACGCCGCCTATGCGTGGGTGAACTTCGTGCTGCAGAAGAAAATTGGCGCCGACATGGCCAAGAAGTTCGGCTACGGCGCCACCACGGACGCGCCCGAGGGCATGGACTATGCCAGCCGCCTGATCTGGGCCGACAATCCCGAGGACTACACCCGCCGTCAGGCAATCTGGAACGAGGTCAAGGCGGCCGAATAGCCGCGGGTTGGACCGGGCCGGCCCCGTCGGGCCGGCCGCGCGACCTCGGGCGGCATCGGGTGCCGCTCTCCATGGCCGGATTGCGGGACGATACGAGTGCAGCCTCTTCTCCATCTCCAGAACATCTCGAAGCGCTACGGTGCGGTGCGCGTGCTGGACGGCATCGACATCACCGTCGCCGACAACGAGTTTCTGACCATTCTCGGGCCCTCCGGCTCCGGCAAGACCACCATCCTGCGCATCATCGGCGGGTTCGAGGGCATCGACGGCGGCAGCCTGATGTTTGAGGGCCGCGACCTCTCCACGGTCCCGATCAATCGCCGGCCCTTCAACACGGTGTTTCAGGACTACGCGCTGTTCCATCACATGACGGTGGCCGAGAATGTCGGCTACGGCCTGAAGGTACGCGGCCGCCCGAAGGCGGAGATCGCCGCGCGGGTCGCCGAGGTGCTGGAAACCGTCGGGCTCGGCGCGCTGGGCGGGCGTTATCCCGCACAGCTTTCCGGCGGCCAGCGCCAGCGCGTGGCGCTCGCCCGCGCCATCATCTGCGAGCCGCGGCTCATCCTTCTCGACGAACCTCTGTCGGCGCTGGATGTCGAGCTGCGCGCGCAGATGCAGCGCTTCCTCAAATCGCTGCAGCGCCGCCTCGGCATCGCCTTCGTGTTCATCACTCACGACCAGGAGGAAGCGATCGCGCTCTCGGACCGCATCATCGTGGTCAATCGCGGCCGCATCGAGCAGGAAGGCGCGCCGGAGGAGCTCTATCGCCGCCCCCGCACGACCTTCACCGCCTCGTTCCTCGGTGACAACAACCTGATCCCCGGAACGCTGGCGTCCATCGACGGACGGCTCTGCGCGGTCGATACCGCCGCCGGGCGTGTCGCCGCCACCGTCGACGGGCCTGCACCGGCGCTGGGAAGCGCGGTGCTGGTGGCAGTGCGACCCGAGCATGTCCGCCTCGACGCCGATCCCGCCGCCACCGTGGGGCTACCTGCCGAGGTGGCGGATGTGCGCTTTCTCGGCGCCAACGTCATGGTCGAGTTGCTCACCCCCGCTCTGCCGGGCGCTGTGGTCAAGGTGCGGCGCCTTGCCGACGGCTCGACCGCCGGTCTCGCGCCGAAAGCGCCGGTCCGGCTGGGCTGGGCGGCCGACGATGCCGCCCTACTGCCGGCGGCCAAGTGAGGGAGGGCGCGATGCGGCAATCCACATCCCACCGACGCGGCGACATGGCTCGCGCATGCCTCTCCCACACGCTCAATCTCGGCCTGCCGTTCCTCTTCGTGGTGATCCCGATCCTGTCCTTCGTGGTGGTCAGCTTCTGGACGCTTCAGGACGGGCAGATCCTGCGCATTCCGACGCTCGCCAACTACCGCGCCTTCTTCACCGAGGGCAGTTACTTCACGGTCTATCTCCAGACGGTCGCGCTCTCGCTTCAGGTCACGCTGGTGAACGTCGCGCTGTCGACCGCCATCGCGCTCTTCATCTTCCGGCGCACGCCGCGCCTGCGCTTCCTGATCCTGATGAGCTTCATGCTCCCGCTGTTCATGAGCTACATCATCAAGGTCTATTCGATCCGTTCCATTCTGGGGCAGCGCGGGCTGCTCAACGAGGCGCTGCTGGCGATCGGGCTGATCGACCAGCCGATCGAGGCGTTGCTGTTCTCGCGCACCGCCATCTTCATCGCGCTGGCGGTGCTGTATCTGCCCTATGCGATCCTGCCGATCTATCTGGCGCTGGACCGCATCCCGGCGAACTATCTCGCCGCCTGTGCCGACCTCGGCGCCAGCCCGATGCAGACGCTGCGCGATGTCGTGCTGCCGCTCGGACGGCCGGGCATCGCGGCGGGGGCCGTGTTCACCTTCATCCTGACCTTCGGCGATTTCGTCACGCCGCAAATGGTGGGCGGCACCCAGGGCTTCACCTTCGGGCGCATCGTGTTCAGTCAGTTCGGCCTCGCGCTTAACTGGCCGCTCGGCTCCGCGCTCGCCGTCATCCTGCTCGTCACCACGCTGCTCGCGGTGGCGCTCGCCGGTCTCGGGCTCAGGCGGGAGCATGTGCGATGAAGCAGAAGGCTCCGCTCCTCGACACGCTGCTCGGCATCGTCGCCGGGGTCGGCCTCGTCGCGCTCTACGCGCCGCTGCTGGCGACGGCCGCGCTCTCCTTCTTCCAGATCGTGCGGGTGCGCGGACAGCTCGGCTTTGCGCCGTTCTCGCTCGATCCCTATGTCGCGCTGCTGGCCAATGGCGAAATCCTCGCGGCGCTCGGGACGTCGCTGGTGGTGGCGACCCTGTCCAGCGTTCTGGCGCTGGTGCTGGCGCTGATGTTCGCCTTCTATTTCGTCTCGGCGCGGCGCGGGCTCGGCCATGCTATGCAGATCATGGTGTTCCTGCCGTTCCTGCTTCCGCCGATCATCACCGGCCTGTCGCTGTTGATCGCGTTCCGCGAAATCGACCTCGGACGCGGGCTGGCGACCATCATCGTCGCCCATGTCGTGTTCATCGTGCCGGTGGTGTACCGCACGGTGCTGGTGCGGCTGCAATTGCTGGGCGGGAGCCTGACCGAAGCCTCGCTCGACCTCGGCGCCTCGCGGGCGCAGACGCTGGCCTACGTGATCCTGCCGCAGATGCGCCCGGCGCTGATTTCCGGCGTGCTGCTCGCCTTCGCCATCTCCTTCGACGAAACACTGATCACGCTGTTCGTCGCCGGCTCCGAAACCACGTTGCCGATCCGCCTGTGGGCGATGATGCGGGTTGGTTTCGTGCCGGAGATCAACGCCCTCGCGACGCTGATCTTCCTGTTCACCGCCGTCATCACCTTTGCCATCGGATTGATGCAACGCGCCGGGGAGCGTGTCTGACACGCCATCCGCCCGTTCGCCGTCCTGTTGAGAGAAGCCGCGTACCATGAAGATCGAAGCCGTCGATTTTTTCTACCTCGCCATGCCCGAGATCACTACGGCCGCCGACGGTAGCCAGGATGCGCTGGTGGTGCGGGTGACGGCCGGCGGGCATGTCGGCTGGGGTGAATGCGAGGCGGCGCCGCTGCCCTCCATCGCCGCCTTCGTCTGCCCGATGTCGCACGGCGCCTGCCAGCCGGTCCGGGGCTCGGTGCTCGGCCACCGGCTCGACGGGCCGCAGGACATTGCCCGCATGGCCGCGCAGGTCGAATATGACAGCATGGATCTGCTCCAGGCCGCGCATACCTGGTCGGGCATCGAGATGGCGCTGTGGGACCTTCTCGGCAAGGCGCGCGGCGAGCCGGTATGGAAGCTGCTCGGCTATGACCGCTCCTGCCGAAAGACACCCTATGCCTCGCAGCTGTTCGGTGACACGCCGCAGGAGACGCTGGAGCGCGGTCGCCGCTCGCGCGCCGAGGGCTTTCGCGCCGTGAAGTTCGGCTGGGGGCCGATCGGGCGCGGTGCTCTTGGCGTCGATGTCGACCATTTCGCCGCCGCCCGCGAAGGGCTCGGCCCGGACGGCATTCTGCTGGTCGATGTCGGCCAGATCTTCGGCGAGGATGTCGAACGGGCGGCCGAGCGCATTCCCGCGCTGGAGGCCGCGAAGGCGACCTGGCTGGAAGAGCCGTTCGCCGCCAGCGCCTATGGCGAATATGCCGCGCTTGCTGCGCGCAGCACGGTGAAGATGGCGGGCGGCGAGGGCGCGCATAATTTCCACATGGCGCGCAACCTCATCGATTACGGCGGTATCGGCTATGTGCAGATCGATTGCGGGCGCATCGGCGGCATCGGACCGGCCAAGCGGGTCGCCGATCATGCGCGCGCAAAGGGCGTCACTTATGTGAACCACACCTTCACCTCCAACCTCGCGCTCAGCGCCTCGCTACAGCCTTTCGCCGGCATCGCCGAGGCGACGCTCTGCGAGTTCCCGGTGGCGCTGCAGCCGCTGGCGGTGGCGTTGACGGCCAATCACATAGAGCGCGACGGCAATGGTGAGATCGCCGCGCCCGAGGCGCCGGGCTTGGGCGTGGAGATCGATCTCGCGGCGCTGGATCGCTACCGGGTCGACGTGGAAATCTCCGTCGGCGGCCGCATCCTGTTCCGCTCGCAGGCGGGGGACGATCCCGGCGCCGGCGTGCCGGCCATGGATGTGGCGTCCTGACACGAAGCGGAGGGCCCGGATGACCGACGAAGCGACCTCAAGGCGCCCGAGCTTCCGCATCGCCGCGCGAACCGGCGATGCCCTCGGCGAGGCACCGCTGTGGCATCCGGTGGACGGGCTGCTTTACTGGCTCGATCTGGCGGGCGGGCGCCTCCATCGCATGGATGGTGAGGGGCGGGTCGAAACCCGCCCGCTAGACCGCCCGCCGCCGCTCGGCGCCATCGTCGCCGGGGATGCCCCCGGCCGCCTGATCCTCACCGCGTCAGATGGCGTGTGGCGCTATGACTGGGCGACAAACGGCATGGAGCCGCTCGCTAACCCCGAGGCGGGGCGGGAGGCGATTGGCTTCAACGATGCCAAGGTCGACCGCTGGGGCCGGCTGTGGATCGGCACCAGCGATCTCGCTGAGCGCGATCCGCGCGGGGCGCTGTGGTGCTGGGCGCCCGGGAGCCCTCCGGTTCTGGCGGATGCCGGCTTCACCGTGGTCAACGGGCCGGCTTTCTCGCCGGATGGAACGGTGCTCTATCTCAGCGACAGCGTCGGGCGGCGGGTGCTGGCCTATGACCTTGCCCCCGATGCCGCCGGCCTGCGCAACCGGCGCGTGTTCGCGGAAATGGCGGTCGACGAAGGCTATCCCGACGGCCTCACCGTCGATGCCGAGGGCGGCCTCTGGGTGGCGCATTGGGATGGCTGGCGGGTGACGCGCTTTTCGCCGGAAGGCGAGCGGACGCTGGTGATCCCGCTGCCGGTGCCGCGCGTGACCAGCGTTGCCTTTGGCGGGCCGGCCCTGTCGGTTCTGTTCGCGACCAGCGCGCGGCTCGACCTCTCCGCCGCGCTGTTGGACGCAGCGCCGCTTTCCGGCGCGCTTTTTGCTGTCGACACCGGGTTCTCCGGTCTCGCCGAGACGACGTTCCGGAGTTAAGCGCGTCACGGTAGAGCTTGCGCGAGGCAGGTAGCCGCAGGGCCCGTGCGCTGGCCGCGGCGCCGCCACGGGCGCCATCTCGGCGCGCGGTGTCCCGTTAGGGTTCGCGTCGACCTGCCGGAAGTCTCGGAAAATCCTCAAGGATCAGGCTGGAGCGGTTCTGAACCCGCGCCCCGAATCAATTTGGGTATTTTCGTGTCGAGATCGGGTGCTATGCTTGGCTGATCCAGAATCAAACGGCTTCGCCGGCTCGCGCCCGGGTGGAGCGTGTCGGGGGTGGCTGGCTGATGGTGTCCGACGGTTCACTGCCGCGATCAGGGCGTGTCGATCTGGGATCGGCGGGCGACGACGTGGACGATGCCACCGCCGGCGTGGATGGCGCTCCCGTACATATCGCCGGCACCATCAAGTGGTTCGACGTCTCCAAGGGCTATGGCTTCGTGGTGCCGGACAATGGCGGCAGCGACGTGCTGCTGCATGTCACCTGCCTGCGGCGCGGCGGCTTCACCACCGCGCAGGAAGGCGCGCGTGTGGTGTGCGAGGTGGTGGCGCGCGAGCGTGGCTTCCAGGCGCTGCGCGTGCTCTCCATGGATGAAACCACCGCGCTTCATCATTCCCAGCTGCCGCAGGCGCGCACCCATGTCGAGATACAGGCCACCGGCGGCTTCGAGCGGGCCTTCGTGAAATGGTTCAACCGGCTGCGCGGCTTCGGCTTCCTGTCGCGCGGGGAGGGCACGGAGGATATCTTCGTGCACATGGAGACGCTGCGCCGTCACGGCCTCACCGAGCTGCGGCCCGGCCAGATCGTGCTGGTGCGCTTCGGGCCGGGTCCGAAGGGGCTGATGGCCGCCGAGGTGCGCCCCGAAGGTTCGGCGACCCCGTCGTCGCATTGAACTCTCCACGCCCTGTCGTAATCACGCCGTCATCGGCCTCGACAGTCGGGCGTCCGCTATCCTGACGCTCCGCAAGAGGTGATCGACGCATCGGGCCGGATCGTGCTCCAACGGGTGCGGGACGGCACGGTCCGAGCCTTGGTTCCGGCAGGCGGGCTCAGGCAGTAGCAGCTTTGGTTCAAAGGGAAGGCGCCGCCGGCGCTCACGCAAGATGATGCAGATCCGTTACCCGCAGACCGGCCTCCGCGCCACCTCTCTGCGCCGCACCGCGCTTCTGCTGACGGCGCTACTGCTCGCCGCGCTGACCCCGCTTTTGGCGACCGGCGCACGCGCTGCGAGCTTCGAGCCGCTCAGCATCGATACCAGGGGCGGGGCGGTTACGTTCCAGGTGGAGATCGCCCAGACCGCGGCGGAGCGGGCCAAGGGGCTGATGTATCGCAGCGAACTCGCGCCCGATGCCGGGATGCTGTTCGATTTCGACTATGACCAGCCGGTCTATATGTGGATGAAGAACACCTACATTCCGCTCGACATGCTGTTCATCCGCTCAGACGGCCGCATTGCCAACATCGCGGCCAATACCGAGCCGCTATCGACCCGCACCATCGAATCCGGCGGCCCGGTGCGCGCGGTGCTGGAACTGCCGGGCGGCACCGCGAAGGCGAGGGGCATTGCGGTCGGCGATCGCGTGCGCCACCGGATGTTTCCCGAGAAGTGAGGGCGCTCAGGCGCTGAGCGAGCTTTGGGATTCCGGCGCGGCAGCCTGAACGGCGCCGGCATGCAGCGCCATGTTCTGACGGCGCGGCAGCGGCGTGAGTACCCGCGCCGCGGCGCGGCTGGCCTCGTTCGGGACGTCGGCCGCGCGGTCCGCCGTGAGCGTCTTGAGATGTTCGAGGATCAGCGCGTTCTGCTGCTTCAGGCTGTCCACATCGTCGCTCAGGCGGCTGAGCCGGAGCTCATTGTGTCGGCCGAGCTGCTCGATGGCGCGTACCAGCCCGAGATTGAGGCTCAATGAGAAGCGGCGAATCTGGCGGAAGACGCGACCGAACAGGCTGCGCTTCTGCGGGAACCCTACCTGCAGCGTCGTCCGGTACAGGTCGCCGCTACCATTGCCGGCGGCACGCAGCAGCGTGTCGAACGAGGCGAGGTCATGGAGCGTCACCAGCCGGCCCGGCGCGTCGGCCGGGACCGTGCGGGTGATCGCCGCAAGCTCGGGGGCAAGGCGCGGGGCAGTGTCGAGGGCTTCCAGCGCGACGCCGGTCAGGCGCTGCAAC
The DNA here is from genome assembly GCF_047501495.1 of Ancylobacter sp. G4_0304. NCBI lineage: Bacteria > Pseudomonadati > Pseudomonadota > Alphaproteobacteria > Hyphomicrobiales > Xanthobacteraceae > Ancylobacter > Ancylobacter sp. G4_0304. The sequence goes on from NZ_JAZDRM010000003.1 coordinate 79,643, forward strand.
ACCGGATCGGCCACGATCTGCAATTCCGTGGCGCCGGGAGAGCGGTTGGTCTCGCCAAGGGGCAAGGCGCGGAACAGGCGGCGGGCGAGCGCTGCGTCGGAATAATGTGGCAGCACCTGCTGCTTCTGCCACCAGACGGTGGTGGACCGCAGCGGCTGCTGGAGCGCGGCGACCACGCGCAGCGCCGCCGCTTCGTGATCGAGCCGGGCGATGGCCAGCGGGTGGCGGGCGAGCGGCTCGGCCACCGCCGTCGAGCGCCAGCCGACCACCGGGAGACCGAAGCGCATGGCCTCCAGCACCGGCAGCCCGAAGCCTTCATGCTCCGACAGGCACAGGAACACGTCGCTGGTGCAGTAAAGCTCGTGCAGCCGCGCGTCCGGAGCTTCGTCATGGTCGATGAGGTTGACGTCGAGCAGGTCGGCGAGACGGCGCACCTCCTCGCCATAGCCGGGCATCGAATGGTCGGGCCGGCCGACGACATGCAGCTCGACCGGGCGGCCCGAAATGGCGCGGACATGGGCGGCGGTGGCGACGAGGTGCTTGTGCCCCTTGTGCGGCACGAAGCGGCCGACGAACAGCAGGCGGATGGCGTCGCCCGTCGCACGTGCCGTGGCGCGTCCGAGGCGGCTGCGGATCACATCGATCTCGGCATCGCCCGCCATCAGCAGCGTTGACATGGGGTGAACCACATGGACGCGATCATCGGTCGCGCCGAAAAGCCGCAACTGATCGGCGGAGTAATCGGAATTCACCCAGAACGCGACGTCGGTCTCGGCGACGAGCCGGCGGATGCTCAGCAGTCCGCGCATCGTGTCCGAGGCGGTCGGGATCGAATAGGGCGCGAGGAACCACGGCGGCGTATTGTTATGCCAGCGCAGGATGCGCCGGGCCTTCAGGCGGGTGAACGCCCCGTCGAAGGCCTCCCAGCCATCGCACCAGTGATAGACGACGCAGGCATCCGGGGTATCGCCAATCCAATTGGCCAGATGCGTGATGCTGTGCACTTCCTGCCCATCGGGCAGGTTCCTGTTCGCTGTTTCGCAGAAAAGACGAACGTCAAATCGCCGCTCACCGTCGTTGTTGAGCAGCATGTACTGCATCATGCAGTCGAAACCTATGGAATCCGACTGGTCACGAAGTGTGCGAATAACCAGGGCGACTTTTATTCTACGAAACATTTTGTCACATAGGTTGGAGGTTATGTGCTCGCGATGCCTTGTTTATTCAAATTACAAAGTATAATCATCATCCCACTATTTGGTAAAATATTTGGTTTGTTGCGGGAGTCAAATGTGTGTTAGCCGCTGATTCTTCATGCCGGATCGTGGCGTCCATAGGGCGGCTTGCGGCGTCGGGGCCTTGTGGCCATTTGGCTGCGCGGGGTGCCCCGGTGCGGCGATGGGCGCGGCGCTGACCGCGGGCCGGCAGCGCCTGTCACGACTTTTCAACAGCTTTGCCGACCGGCGCCTTCCGAGGCCCGCGTGAGCGGCAGCGAGCCTCCGCCGGGCGATGGCCTTCCGGGGGATGTCGACCGCGACTTTGCCGCGGCCCCCTTGCCTTTATCCGCCGCTCTGTGCCATTCCATCTTGCGGTCGATATGTTCGCGAGGGGCCGAAGGTCGTTGCACGGCAAACGGTTATGAATGGCGGGGCATAGCGCAGCCCGGTAGCGCGGAAGTTTTGGGTACTTCAGGTCGCAGGTTCGAATCCTGCTGCCCCGACCACGCAACCAGCCCAGCGCCGATGCATCGTCCGTCAGGATCGGAAGACGTGCGGGCCGCCGGCCGGGCAGGCGGGAGTAAGGGTCATGGTTGCACGCATTTACAAGCCGAGCCGGAACGCCATGCAGTCCGGCACCGCGAAGACCAAGCTCTGGGTCCTCGACTACGAGCCCGAAGAGGCGCGCAAGGTCGAGCCGCTGATGGGCTATACCAGCTCCGGCGACATGAAGAGCCAGCTCCGCCTGCGCTTCGACAGCAAGGAAGAAGCCGTCGCCTATGCCGAGCGCCACGGCATCGCCTATCAGGTTCAGGAGCCGCGCGAGCCGGCCCGGCGCAAGATCGCCTATTCGGACAATTTCAGCTTCCGCCGCGTCGGTCAGTGGACGCACTGAGCGTTTCCCGACCTGCCGTCTCGGCCGGGGCCGCGTAGCTCAGCTGGATAGAGCAGCCGCCTTCTAAGCGGCAGGTCGCTGGTTCGAGCCCAGCCGCGGTCGCCATTATTTCGTTCCGACATTCTTCTCGATGCAGTCGGGCGGGTCGACTCCTCAGCCTCGATTGATAATTTGGCGCCTCGATACGTCGCCGATCATACGTCGCTTGCAGGAGTGTACCCGCGTGAAACTGTCATCGTTTGCCGTCGTGGCCGTCCTCGGTCTTGCCGCCGCCGGCTGCGTCACCGACGCGCAGCAGCCGCAACAGACCAAGGAGAACCTTCTGTCGGCCGCCGGCTTCCGCATGCGGCTGGCGGACACCCCCGCGCGAGTGGCGTCGCTGAAGGCGATGCCGGCCAACCAGTTCGTGGTGAAGAACCAGAACGGCCAGCCGCTCTATCTTTACGCCGATCCCGTCGCCTGCGGCTGCGTCTTCTATGGCAACCAGAACGCCTTCACCGCCTATCAGCAGATGGTGTTCGAGCAGCGCATCATGAACGAGCAGGAAATGACGGCCATGATGAACCAGCAGGCCGCGTTCGATTTCGGTGTCTGGGGCGATCCCATGCTGTATTGAGGCGCAGCCGCTTCTGGCGCCGCCTCCGAAAGACCTCGCATGCCTTCCCACAAGCTCTATCTTGCCGGCCCGGAAGTGTTCCGCCGCGATGCTCGTGACGAGGGCGCGCGGCTCAAGGCGCTGTGCGAGGCGGCGGGAATGGAGGGGCTGTACCCGCTCGATGCCGGCGACGCCGACATCAGGCGGGGCTGCATCGCGCTCATCCACCGTGCCGACGCGATGGTCGCGAACATCTCGCCCTTTCGCGGCCACCACATGGACCCCGGCACCGCCTTCGAGATCGGCTATGCGCAGGCGCTCGGCAAGCCGGTCTATCTGTGGTCGGCCGATCCGCGCGCACTGACCGAGCGCATTCCGGCCCATGGCGAGGCCGACCGCGACGCCGATGGGCACCTGATCGAGGATTTCGGCAAGGCCGAGAACCTGATGATCGTGCCCGACGGCGCCCATGTCTTTGCGAGCGCGGAGGAGGCGATCGCCGAGGCCGGGAGCCGCGTGTCCCATGGCGCGCTGAACCGGCAGCTCCAGCGTGAGACCCGGCGTTCCGTAGTCATCGCCTTCGGCATCGCCATCGCCGTGGCGTTCGGCGCGAGCTTCGTGGTCAATCGTCTGGTCGGCTGGTAGATCGCACCCAATGAGGTCGGTTTCTTCGTACCTTTCCTGATAAGGGCAGGGTTCCCGTTGCCCTTCTCAGGGAACCATCCGTGTTTTCCGTTCGTTAATCATGCGAAACGGCGAGGAAGTCTTTCCCGCCACATGACATGGACAGGACGGAGAAAAGATATGCGCAAGCTCATCCTTGCTTCTGCGACCCTGGGTATTCTCGCTGCGGGCGCTGTAGCCAACGCGCATGCCGATGGCCGCGAACTGAGCGAACGCCGGGCCTTCGTGCGCACCCAGCAGGAAAGCGCCGCCAATGTGCGCGGTGAAGTCTGGCTTGGCCCCGGCCACACTGTGCCGGCCTACAGCGTGGCCCCGACCTACGGCGTCGAGCCGATGTATGAGCCCGCGCCGGTCTATGAGGGCCGCTCTTACTACGTCGCCCCCGAGCCGACGGTGGAGGTGCCGTTCCCGGCCGAATCGCAGATGTATCGCAACCATCGGCCGATCGACGACTACAACTCCGCTTGGTACCAGCCCGGCGATGCCGCGATCATCAAGCAGCAGATCAAGGACCAGCGCGGGCAGGGCAAGTAGCCTTCCGGCGGCAAGCCAACCTGAGCGCGGGGTTTCCAGCGCGATCATTGACACAGAGGGCGGGCCATCGGCTCGCCCTTTTTGTCGTGTCCTTCTCGTGTGGCATCTTGGCCTTGACGCCCCGCTGCCGACGCACCTTGAATGCGCTCCGAGTGCGCGGCGTGGACCGCGACCTTTCGGAGACAAGCATGAACAAGCACGCCGGCCACCCCACCGAGCCCCTGACCCATGACGAACGTCTCGACCGGCTTGGCCGCGTCGCCGTCGAGGTCGGTCTTGGCCTGCGCGCCGGCCAGGAGCTGGTCATCACCGCCTCGCTCGATGCGCTGCCGCTGGTACGCCGCATCACCGAGCACGCCTACAAGGCCGGCGCCAGCCTTGTCACCACGCTGTTCAACGACGAGGAAGCGACGCTGATGCGCTTCCGCAACGCGCCCGATGGCAGCTTCGATCAGGCGACCGGCTGGCTGTACGAGGGCATGGCCAATGCCTTCAAGAGCGGCGCGGCCCGTCTGGCGATCTCCGGCGAGAATCCCTCGCTGCTGGCCAATGAGGACCCCGAAAAGGTCTCCCGCGCCAATCGCGCCCGCTCGCGGGCCTATATGCCGGCGCTGTCGCTGATCGCCGGCTTCGACATCAACTGGACCATCGTGTCCTATGCATCGCCCGCTTGGGCGAAGGCGATGTTCCCGGACGACCCGGAGGACATCGCGGTCGCCAAGCTGTGGCACGCCATCTTCGCCGCCTCGCGCGTCGACACGCCCGATCCGGTCGCGGCATGGCAGGAGCACAATGAGCAGCTTTCCGCCTCGACCTCCCGGCTCAATGCCAAGCGCTATTCGGCGCTGCGCTTCCGCGGACCGGGCACCGACCTCACCGTCGGGCTCGCGGACGATCACGAATGGGCGGGCGGCGCGTCGGTCGCCAAGAACGGCATCGTCTGCAACGCCAATATTCCCACCGAGGAAGTGTTCACCACCCCGCACCGGCTGCGCGTGGACGGCCATGTTGCCTCTACCAAGCCGCTCTCCTATCAGGGCACGTTGATTCAGGACATCGCGGTGCGCTTCGAGGGTGGAGCGATCGTCGAGGCTTCGGCGCGCACCGGGCTCGACGTGCTCAACAAGGTGCTGGACACCGACGAGGGCTCGCGCCGGCTCGGCGAGGTCGCGCTGGTGCCGCATTCCTCGCCGATCTCCAAGAGCGGCCTGCTGTTCTACAACACGCTCTATGACGAGAACGCCGCCAGCCACATCGCGCTGGGCCAGTCCTACTCCAAGTGCTTCATCGACGGCGCCAACCTGACGCCGGAGCAGCTGGCGGCGCGCGGCGCCAATTCCAGCCTCATCCACATCGACTGGATGATCGGCTCGGGCGAGATCGACGTCGACGGCATCGACGCGGGCGGCAATGCCGAACCGGTGATGCGGGCTGGCGAATGGGCGTGACGGCAGCCGTCGGCGCGGGCAGGCGACAGCCCCATAACCGGCTTCCGGATGTCGAGGAACTATGATGAACTCACCCACCGTCACGGCGGTCAGGCTTTCGCGCCCGGAACGGCCGTGAAACGGGAGAACATGCCGATGTGCCGCTGGCGCTCCTGGTGGAAGGGGCTTCCTCCGCTCGCGCTGCTGATCGCCGCGGCGGTGCTGCTGGCGCGTGAACCGGTGGAGCAGGACCTTGCCGCCCGTTCCGAAACGCTGCTGGTGGACATCGGCGAATCCTGGGCGCGGGCGCGGTTCGACGGCCGCGACGCCCTTTTGGAGGGCGAGGCGCTGTCCGAGGACGCGCGCGTCAAGGTGCGCGCCGAGCTCGGCCGGCTGTTCGGCGTGCGGGAGGTGGAAGACCGCACGACGCTGCTGCCGGAGCGCCGGCCCTTCACCTTTACCGCCATTCGCGACGGCTCGAAGCTGCATCTGGAGGGCTATGTGCCCTCGCGCTATGCCCGCAAGCGCATCGCCGAGGCTGCCGCCCATGTCGCGCCGGGCATGATCGTGACCGGCGAACGGGAGCTGGTGCGCGCGCGTGGCGGTCCGGCGGGCGATTTCGCCGGAGTGGTGATCTTTGGGCTCGACCAGCTGGCCAAGATGCCGGCCGGGCGCATCATCATCTCCGACGATTCGTTCTCGATCGAGGGCCGGGCGCCGGATTTCGCGACCTATGACGCGCTTGAGGTCACGGTGCGCAGCGAGCTGCCGGCCGATGCCAAGCTGGCGCGCTTCGCCGTGCTGCCGCCGATCGCCGATCCCTTCGTCTGGTCGGCGCAGCGCGAGCGCGACGGAGTGCGGCTCTCCGGCTACATCCCGCTCGGCGATGCCCGGCGCGCGCTGCTCGACGCGGTGCGCGGCGCGGTGCCCGGCTCCGCCATTTCCGACCAGCTCCGCCTCGCCGATGGCGCGCCGCCGACCGATGGCTGGCTGAAGGCGGTGTCCTTCGCACTGGGCCAGCTCGGCAAGCTGCCGGACGGCAAGGTGACGCTCAACGGCACCACCATCGCCATCGAGGGCTCCGCCCGCGATTTCGCCGATTATGACGCGCTGGCCGGCGCCCGCCGCGCCGTGCCCGAGGGCTACACCGTCACCCGCTTCGCTGTCGAACCGCCAAAGGTGAGCCCCTTCGTGTGGAGCGTGCTGCGCGGCACTGGCGGGCTGCGGCTCACCGGCTATGCGCCTTCCGAAGATGCCAAGCGGCTGGTGCTCGACGCGATGCGCGCGAGCTTTCCCGGCGAGCAGGTGAGCGACGAAATGCGCATCGCCGCCGGCGGGCCGGGCGCGGAGGATTGGGTCAACGCCACGGTGTTCGGCGTCGGCCAGCTCGCGCGGCTGCGCACCGGCGCGGTGCAGGGCAGGGGAAGCGTGCTGTCGATTGCCGGCGAGGCGCAGGATGCGACCGCCTATGCCGCGGTGCAGGCCGCGCTCGACAAGGCACAGCCGCGCGGGCTCTCGCTGGCGCGCGACGTGCGCCCGCCCGTGGTCTCGCCCTATGTCTTCGCCATGCGCAAGGATGCCGAGGGGCTGACGCTCTCTGGCTTCTTCCCGCAATCGGGCGATCACCAGCAACTGGTCGCCGCCGCCAAGCCGCTGCTTCTCGGCGGTTCGGTCAACGACGTGTCCGCCGTGGCGCAGGGCGCGCCGGAGGGATATGCTCAGGCGGTGCTCGCGACGTTGTACGAGCTGGCGCGGCTCGATGCCGGCGAGGCGCGCTTCGACGACGCCAGGCTCCGCCTGACAGGCACGGCGCTCTATCCCGCCGCCGTCGGGCAGATCAGCGCCAATCTCAAGGCCGCGTTGCCGCCTGGCTTCGAGGCCGAGATCAGCCTCGATGTCGCCCCGCGCCGCGAGAGCACGGACACCGCCTCCTGCGAGAAGGCGGTGGCGGATTTGCTGGCGCGCGGGACCATCGGGTTCGAGAGCGCCACGGCCCAGCTTGATCCGGCGAGCCGGGGGCTGCTCGATCACGTCGCAGCGGCGGCGGCGAATTGCCCGGATGCGCTGGTCTCGGTCTCGGTGCGCACGCCCGGCGTCAGCGCGGCTTTGACCGAGGCGCGGGTCGCGACGCTGGCCAATTATCTTGGGCAGGCGGGTATTCCTGCGGAGCGGCTGCTGACCGACACGCTCGGCACTCTGGCCGTCCAGGCCTGGCCCGAGGGCGTGCCCGGCCAGCCCGGCATCCAGCTGATCGTGAGGTAGGCCATGTGGTTTCTGGCGTTGGAACTCTGGCCGTATCTGATCGGCGCGCTCGCCATTGGGGTTGTCACAGGCTGGCTCGGCGGCTGCAAGCCGGCTTCCCGTGTTGCGCCGGCCAAGGACGACGCGCGGGAGGCCGCGCGATGAGCGTGTTCATCATCGAGACGGCGGCGCTCCTGATGGTGGCCTATATCATCGGCTGTGCGGCCGGATGCTGGGCGCGGCGCTCCTTCGACCGGCGCGCCTGACGGCGGTCTAAAGCATTTGCGGAGAAATTCAGTTCGCCGGAAATGCTCCAGGATTTTGATTTTACGCCATTACTTTCGCAAGAAAGGGATGCGTTTTTGCAGGAATAGCTCCAGCCGCGCGCTTACATCCGCGCGCCGCGCAGGTCCGCCTCGATCTGCAGCGTGGTACGTGAGCCGAAGCGCGACTTGTAGACCTGCGCGTTCTCCATCACCCGCTGCACATAGTTACGAGTTTCGGAGAACGGGATGCGCTCCACCCAGTCGATCGGGTCGACATTGGGATCGCGCGGATCGCCATAGGCCTGAATCCACTTGGACACGTTGCCGCGCCCGGCATTGTAGCCCGCGAAGGTCAGCACATAATTGTCGTGGTAATTGTCCAGCAGGCTGCGCAGCTCGGCCGCGCCGAACTGGACATTGGTCGCGGGGTCGGAGCGCAGCTTCGCCGCGTCGAGCTTGACGCCAGTGCGGTTGGCGATGGTGCGGCCGGTGGCCGGCATCACCTGCATCAGCCCGCCCGCGCCGGCGCTGGAGACGGCGGAGGAGTGGAACATGCTCTCCTGCCGGGTGATGGCATAGATGAGCGCCGGATCGACCGGCTCGGCGATCGGGCGGAAGTTCGGGATGCCCTGAGTCGGGAACGCCTCGGCCTCCAGCGCCATGCCGCGGTTCAGCGCGACCTTGCCGATGGTGGTCTGGGTACGGGCATCGCCATTGGCCCGGGCGATCTCGACCAGCAGGCCGAGCTGCGCCGCATCCGGCAGGCGTTCCGCGAGATCGTAGGCGAGGGCGAGCGCGAGCTTTTCCTGATCGATCTTCTCCAGCAGCCGGAAGATCTGCACGCCCTCGTCGCGGGCGAAGGCCGCGCGCTGGGCGGCGTTGGCGACCGGCGCGGAGCGGACCTTCACATCCGCCTTGCCGAGCCGGGCGCGGGCGAGCTGGCCGTAATAGGCGGTGCTGTAGCCGGCCGCGATCTCATATTGCGAGCGGGCATTGGCAGTGCTGCCGAGCGCCTCGAACGTCCGGCCCTGCCAGTAGAAGCCGCGGGACACCGTGGCGGGGTGGGTCTGGCCTTCGGCGACGCGGACGAAGTGCTGCTGCGCGGTCTTCGGATCATTGAGGAAGCGCAGCGCGATCCAGCCCGACATGAAGTGCTGGTCGGCAATATAGTGTTCGTTCTCTGCCAGTGCTCCGCCGGAGGCGACCTTGTAGGCGGTGCGCGGATCGCCGGCGTCGAGCATCTCGCGGGCGACGAGGCGCCGCTCGATCCACCATTCGTCGGTGTCGATCAGCAACGCCGGGTCCTTCGGCGCGGCGAGCAGCGCACGGGCGGCGGCCGCGTCGTCGCCGGCGCGGCGCGCGATCTTGGCTTGGGTGTAGAGATAGGCCGGATCGGAACGCAGCGAGGCCGGCACCGCCGCAAGCAGCTTGGCCGGATCGCCGTTCTTGGCGAACAGCGCAACACGGGCCTTGGCCAGCGCGGTGACATCGGCTCCCGCGCGCTGGGCGGCGCGCAGGCCGCGCGCGGCGTCCTCGGCATAAAGCTGCTTGTCGGCGCGGTACTTGTGGTCGGCGCGGGTGAGCACGCCGCCGAACTCGACCATCACGGTCGCCTCGACATCCTCGGACAGCGCGTCCTCGCGCCAGGCGTCCTTCAGCCAGGCCATCCCGGCCTTCTGGTCGCCGCTGGCGAACAGGGCGCGGGCGAGCGCGATCTTGCCCTCGCCGGAATAGGGCCGCAGCTCGGAGAAGAAGGAGACGATGGTCGCCGGGTCCTTGTTCTCGGCGTAGAGCAGATATTCCAGCCGGCGCCGCAGCACGACCGGGGTCGGCAGGGTGGGATGGGCGCGCAGGATCGCGACCGCGCGGTCGAAACCGACGTCGCGGGCGGTGACGCGCAGCGCCAGCCAGCGCACCAGCGCCTGCTGGCCGGGATCGCGCAGCGTATCGGCGATGCTCAGCGCCTCGGCCGACTGGCCCTTCTCGATCAGGTTCACCGCGCGCTGCATGTCGCCGAGATTGCCGGTGGCGGGCTTCGCCATGGCGAAGCCGCTCGCGGCCATCGGCGCCACCGCGCCGGCCAGCGCCGGCTTGGCGGCGGGCTGGATCACCGGCTTGGCCGCCGGCTTGGCGGCCTGCTTGGCCGGTGCCGGCTTGGGAACCGGCGTCGCCGTGCTCTGCTTGGCGGCCGGCTTCTGCGGCGGGCGCGGCGCGGGCTTGGTCTCGGCGAAGGAGGGCGAAAATCCGGCCGTGGAGGCGAGCAGCAGGGCGGCGAGCGAAACCGCCGCTCGGAGCGGGCGGCGACGCGACGGGCTGGAGCTGTGGCTCATGACAATACGCACTCCCGGCAAACAGACGTTTGAAACGTTCCGGCCCGTGAGGGCCGCCCCGGCGGGGGCTACGTCCGCCCTAGTTGTCTCGCGATCTTATTGACGAATTGCTAACCACAACCCCGCGCATCGAAAAGCCGTGGCGATTACGCCGCGGTTGTAGGCGTCGAAGCCGACGAAACCGAGGCAGGGTGCCGCATCCCGTCCGCTTTGCCAAGTTTGGCGGGCGCGCGCCATGAGGCGGGCACAACAATGTCCTTTCTTCCAAGGCGCCGACGCGATATCTGATGCCCCCTTCGACCACGCGAATGCTGCGTGGTGGCGGATAACATCGAGAAAAAGAGACCAGGAGCACGCCATGCCTCCCCAGACGCCCTTTCGTGGTTCGTTTACGGCTCTCGTGACGCCGTTCCGCGACGGTGCGCTGGACGAGAAAGCGCTACGCGGTCTGGTGGAGTGGCAGATCGAGGAAGGCATTCACGGCCTGGTCCCGGTCGGCACCACCGGCGAGAGCCCGACGGTCTCCCATAACGAGCACAAGCGGGTCGTCGAGTGGACCATCGAGCAGGCGAGGGGCCGCGTGCCGGTCATCGCCGGCGCCGGCTCCAACAACACCATCGAGGCCATCGACCTCGCCCACCACGCCGAGAAGGCGGGGGCGGATGCGGTGCTCGTGGTGACGCCCTATTACAACAAGCCCGGCCAGGAGGGCATGTATCAGCACTACAAGGCCATTGCCGAGGCGATCACGATTCCCGTCATCATCTACAACATTCCCGGCCGCTCGGTCGTGGATATGTCGGTGGAGACGATGGCGCGGCTGTTCGAGATCAAGAACATCACCGGCGTGAAGGACGCGACCGCCAATCTGGTGCGCGTGAGCCAGCAGCGCCAGGCGATGGGGCCGGGCTTCAACCAGCTGTCCGGCGAGGACCCGACCGCGCTGGCGTTCATGGCCCATGGCGGCGACGGCTGCATCTCGGTCGCCTCCAACGTGGCGCCCAAGCTGTGCGCGGACCTCCTGAACGCCTGCATGGCCGGCGACTACGCCAAGGCTCTGGAGCTTCAGGACCGGCTGTTCCCGCTGTTCCAGGCGCTGTTCGTTGAAACCAACCCGAGCCCCACCAAATATGCGCTGAGCGTCCTCGGCAAGATCAAGGACGAGGCGCGCCTTCCCATGGTTCCGGTGAGCGAGAAGACCAAGGACATCGTTCAGGCCGCGATGCGGCACGCCGGACTGATCAACTGAGGCCGGGCGGAGCTCACGCTCCGGCACGGAGCTGAGTGAAATGGCCGAAAACAAAAAGACCGTTCCGCGCAAGGTGGTCGCCGAAAACCGCCGCGCGCGCTTTGACTACGAGATCGGCGAGGTGTTCGAGGCCGGCATTGCCTTGTCCGGCACGGAGGTGAAAAGCCTGCGTGGCGGCAAGGCGACGGTGGCGGAGAGCTATGTCTCCGCCAAGTCGGGCGAGGCGATCCTCTATAATTCCTTCATCCCGGAGTACCTCCAGGCTAACCGCTTCAACCACGAGCCGCGACGCCCGCGCAAGCTGCTGCTGCACATGCGCGAGATCGCAAAGCTGTGGCAGGCGGTGGAGCGCGAGGGCATGACCGTGGTGCCGCTGCGCATCTATTTCAACGAGCAGGGCCGCGCCAAGGTCGAGCTCGCCATCGCGCGCGGCCGCAAGGCGCATGACAAGCGCGAGGCGGCGAAGGAGAAGGACTGGAACCGCGACAAGCAGCGCCTGATGCGCGACCGCGGGTGATCATCCAGCGATGATTCAACAAAAAAGCCCGGCACTTGGCCGGGCTTTTTCAATTTCGGCATGAGCCGTGCTCAGTCCTTGGCGCGTTCCACATAGGAGCCGTCCGCCGTCATCACCACGATGCGGGTGCCGATGCCGATATGCGGCGGCACCGCCGAGCGCACGCCGTTCGACAGCACAGCCGGCTTGTAGGAAGACGAAGCGGTCTGGCCCTTCATCGCCGGCTCGGTCTCGACCACTTCCAGCGTCACGCGCTGCGGCAGTTCGATGGCGATGCCGTTGCCCTCGTGCATCTTCAGCATGACCTGCATGCCTTCCTGCAGATACGGCGCCTGGTCGCCCACCACGTCCGGGTGCACCGCGACCTGATCGTAATTGTCGGGGTTCATGAAGTGGAAGCCCTCGCCGTCCGAATACAGGAAGGTGTAGGGGCGGTCCTCGACATGGGCGCGCTCCACCTGCTCGGTGGTGCGGTAGCGCTCGGAGATCTTCACGCCGTCGGAAATGCGGCGCATGTCGAGCTGGGTCACCGGCGTGCCCTTGCCGGGGTGGATGTTGTCGGCGGTGAGCACGACGTAGAGCCTGCCGTCGATGTCGACCACGTTGCCCTTGCGCAGCGTGCTGGCGATGACCTTGACCATGCGGTCCTCTGGCTGTTGGGTGCACGCCGCGCGCGCACCGGGATTCACGTTGGCGGTTCCTATACAAGCGCGCCCGCCTTCCGCCAACCCCGCCCGTTGCGTCCCGTTTAACTGCCGGAGTCCGCCATGCCATCCTCTCCCGCCGTGTCGCCCTGGTGGTCCCGCGAGCGCCATGCCAACCGGCGCCCGTTCCTGATGGCGCGGCAGAGGGTGATGGCGGCGCTGCGCGGCTTCTTCGCGGCGCGGGATTTCGTCGAGGTGGAGACGCCGATCCTGCAGGTCTCTCCGGGCAACGAGACCCATCTCAAGGCGTTCGCGACCGAACTTGAGGCGCCGGATGGCGCGCGCGCGGTACGCTATCTGCACACCTCGCCGGAATTCACCGCCAAGAAGCTGCTGGCGGCGGGCGAGGAACGGCTGTTCACCTTCGCCCGCGTGTTCCGTAACGGCGAGCGCACGGCTCTGCACCATCCCGAGTTCACCATGCTGGAATGGTATCGGACCGGCGAGAGCTATGAGGTGCTGATGGCCGATTGCGCGGCGCTTCTGGCGCTGGCGGCGGACGTGACGCAGAGCCGGCGCTTCTCCTTTGGCGGCGTCGAGGCCGATCCGTTCGCTGCACCGGAGCGGCTCACCGTGTGTGATGCCTTCGCGCGCCATGCCGGCATCGATCTGATGGCGACACTGGGCGAGGGCGGGGTCATAGACCGCGACCGCCTGTGGCACGCCGCGCGCGCGGCCGGCATCCGCGTGGCGCCGGACGACACATGGGCGGATGTTTTCACCCGCGTCATGGTGGAGAAGGTCGAGCCGCATCTCGGCCGGGATCGGGCGACGATCCTCTATGAATACCCCGCGTCCGAGGCGGCGCTGTCGCGGCCCAAGCCCGGCGATTCCCGTCTCGCCGAGCGCTTCGAGTTCTATGTCTGCGGCGTGGAGCTCGCCAATGCCTTCGGCGAACTCACCGACGCGGAGGAGCAGCGCCGGCGCTTCATCGCCTGGATGGATGAGAAAGAGCGCATCTATGGCGAGCGCTACCCGCTGGACGAGGATTTCCTCGCCGCGCTGGCGGTGATGCCGGAAGCCTCCGGCATCGCGCTCGGGCTCGACCGGCTGGTGCTGCTGGCGAGCGGGGCGCGGCGCATCGAGGACGTGCTGTGGGCGCCGGTCGCGCCCTGATCACCCCAGCATGTCGATATGCGCCCGCACCTTGGCGAAGACGGCGTGGAACATCTCGGTGGTCAGCACGCCGGTGTTCGTGTTGTAGCGGGAGCAGTGATAGCTGTCGAACAGCACCACGTCCTTCAGCCGGTGCACCGCGCCATGCCCGAATTTGTGGTGCGAGAGCTTCTCGCCATGGGCCGCCAGCACCTGATCATGCGCGATCTTGCCGAGCGCCACGATAGCCCCTAACCGCGGCAGCCGGTCGATGGTGGCGGAGAGGAACGGCCGGCAGGTGCGCATCTCTTCCGTGGTCGGCTTGTTCTCCGGCGGCACGCAGCGCACCGCATTGGTGAGGCGGGCGTCAACCAGCGTCAGGCTGTCGTCCGGGCGCGCCTCAAAGCGGCCGGTGGCAAACCCGAAACGGATCAGCGTGCTGTAGAGAAGCTCGCCGGCATAGTCGCCGGTGAACGGGCGCCCGGTGCGGTTGGCCCCGCGAAGCCCCGGTGCCAGCCCGACGATCAGCAGTCGCCCGTCCTCCGGCCCGAAGGAGGGGACGGGAGCGTTGTGCCAGTCGGGCTCGTTCGCGCGCCACAGCTCACGGAACGCGACCAGCCGCGGGCACAGCGGGCAGTCGCGTCCCGGCTCGGCCGGCGCGCGGGCGGAAGGTTGGGTCATGCGCGTCTCAGGAGGTCGAAAGCTCGTCGTCATCCTCGCTGGCGGGCGGCGCGGCGCGGCGCTCCAGGAAGCGCGGCGTCTCCTGCATCCGTCCCGACCGCTCGGAAGGATCGCGGCCGATCCGGCTTTGCAGCTCCACCAGATCGATGAAGGTATCGGCCTGGCGGCGCAATTCGTCCGCGATCATCGGCGGCTGGGTGTTCACGCTGGAGACCACGCTGACGCGCACGCCCTTGCGCTGCACCGCCTCGACCAGCGAGCGGAAATCGCCGTCGCCGGAGAAGATCACGATGTGGTCCACATGGGCGGCCACCTCCATCGCGTTGACCGCGAGCTCGATGTCCATGTTGCCGCGCAGACGACGACGGCCCTGCGAATCGGTGAATTCCCGCGCCGGTTTGGTAACGACCGAGTAGCCATTATAGCCGAGCCAGTCGAGCAGCGGCCGGATGGAGGAATACTCGGTATCCTCCACCAGAGTCGTATAATAAAAGGCGCGCAAGACATACCCACGCGACTCGAATTCGCGCAAAAGTCGCTTGTAATCGATATCAAATCCAAGCGCCTTGGTCGCAGAGTAAAGATTGGCGCCATCTATAAAAAGAGCAATCTTTTCCATTCCGTTAATCATCTTGGGCGGCTTCCGAAAACTTTTATGTGTCGTTTTTGCTTCGAGTCCCGCGGCACGAAGCGGTTCCTGCCCCGTTCATAGACATAGCGCATTTATTGCTGCCGCAGCGAAACGATTTTTAGAAACCCTCCCAAAGTCGTGTATGGGGCCAAGGCTTGCCCTTGTGGGGCCGATCGTTTATTGCAGCGACTTTCCAGCTTCACCGACAGGAGTGCCGAGGCATGGCTCGCGTCACCGTCGAGGATTGCATCGACAAGGTCGACAATCGCTTCGAACTCGTTCTGCTCGCGGGTCATCGCGCCCGCATGATCGCGTCCGGTTCGCCGATCACCGTGGATCGCGACAACGACAAGAATCCCGTTGTCGCGCTGCGCGAGATCGCCGACGAGACGATTTCCCCCGAGGACCTCAAGGAGGACCTCATCCACTCGCTGCAGAAGTTCACCGAGGTGGACGAGCCCGAGCCGGAGACCGTGCCGATGATCGCCACCGGCGAGGCTGGCGCGGATGATTCGGACATCATGCTCGACCGCATGACCGAGGAAGAACTGCTGGCCGGCCTGCAGGGCCTGGTTCCGCCCGAGCCGAGCGACGACGACGAGGGCTGAACGGCTTTCCGTTCACGGCCCGCCGCTTGACGGCATCGCAAGGCCCGGCTCCCCGCCGGGCCTTTTGCTTTTCCGAAGCGTTTCAGCCGCTTGCGCCTTGCGCGCCGCGTGCGCTCGGACGATATCTAGACCAGTGGCCGGCATGAGCCGGTCGGTCTCACGGGTTTCTGTCTCATGATGCGGCAGTACGAGCTCGTCGAGCGCGTCCGCCGGTACAATCCCAACACCGACGAGGCGCTGCTCGATCGCGCCTATGTTTATGCGATGCGTGCGCATGGCACGCAGAAGCGCGCCTCTGGCGATCCCTATTTCTCGCACCCGCTCGAAGTCGCGGCGATCCTGACCGATCTCAAGCTGGACGACGCCACCATCGTCGCCGCGCTGCTGCACGACACGATCGAGGACACCGACGCCACCCGCGAGGAGATCGACCGGCTGTTCAGCCCGCAGATCGGCGCGCTGGTCGAGGGGCTCACCAAGATCAAGAAGCTGGACCTCGTGTCCAAGCAGGCCAAGCAGGCCGAAAACCTGCGCAAGCTGCTGCTCGCCATCGCCGACGACGTGCGCGTGCTGCTGGTGAAGCTCGCGGACCGGCTGCACAACATGCGGACCCTGAAATGGGTGCCGGAGGAGAAGCGCTCGCGCGTCGCGCAGGAGACGCTGGACATCTATGCCCCGCTCGCCGGGCGCATGGGCATGCACGACATGCGCGAGGAGCTGGAGGACCTGTCGTTCCGCCAACTCTCGCCCGAGGCCTATGAATCGATCATCGGCCGCCTTCAGGCGCTCAAGGAGCACAATGGTGGGCTGGTGTCGTCGATTGAGCGCGAGCTCTCCGATGCCGTCGCCCAGAAGGGCATTGTCGCGCAGGTCAAGGGACGCGAGAAGCGGCCCTATTCGATCTGGCGCAAGATGGAGCAGAAGTCCGTCGCCTTCGAGCAGCTCTCGGACATCTATGGCTTCCGCATCCTGGTCGAGCGGCTGGAGGACTGTTACGCCGCGCTCGGCGTGGTGCACACCAAGTGGCCGCTGGTTCCCGGCCGCTTCAAGGACTACATCTCGACGCCCAAGCAGAACGACTACCGCTCGCTGCACACCACGGTGGTCGGCCCCGGTCGCCAGCGCGTCGAGCTGCAGATCCGCACCCGCGAGATGCACGAGATAGCCGAATACGGCATCGCCGCCCATGCCCTCTACAAGGACAAGGAGGGCCGGGGCGACCTGCTGACGCGCGATTCCAACGCCTATGCCTGGCTGCGGCGTACCATCGAACTGCTGGCGGAGGGCTCCAGCCCCGAGGAGTTCCTCGAACACACCAAGCTGGAGCTGTTCCACGACCAGGTGTTCTGCTTCACCCCCAAGGGTCGGCTGATCATCCTGCCGCGCCGGGCGACCCCGATCGATTTCGCCTACGCGGTCCATACCGGCGTCGGCGACCGGGCGGTCGGCGCCAAGGTCAACGGCAAGATTTCGCCGCTGGTCTCCGAGCTGCAGAACGGCGATGAGGTGGAAATCATCACCGCCGAGGCGCAGACCCCGCCCGCCGCCTGGGAATCGATCGTGGTCACCGGCAAGGCGCGGGCGGCGATCCGCCGGGCGACCCGCGCGGCGGTGCGCGCGCAATATGCCGGGCTCGGCCGCAAGATCGTTGAGCGGGCGGTGGCGCGCGCGGGCAAGGTGTTCTCCGAGGAGAAGCTCGCCAGCGCGCTCAACCGGCTGGCGCGCGGCACGCTGGAGGACGTCTACGCCGCCGTCGGGCGCGGCGAGATGCGTTCCGACGACGTGGTGAAGGCGATCCACCCCGAATGGTCCGGTCCCGCCGATCTCGCCGCGCCGAAGGGTGAGGGCTGGTTCGAGCTGGAGCAGGGCCAGAGCCTCAAGTTCAAGATTCCCGGTATCGAATCCGATCCCGATCCGAAGACCGCGATCCCGATCCGCGGTATCAACCGCGAACTGCCCGTGCGTTTCGCGCCCAATGGCGGCGCCGTGCCGGGCGACCGCATCGTCGGCATTCTCACGCCGGGCGAGGGGATCACCATCTACCCGATCCAGTCGCCGGCGCTTCAGGATTTCGAGGAGGAGCCGGAACGCTGGCTTGATGTGCGCTGGGATGTCGACGACGACGATCCGCAGCGCTTTCCGGTGCAGATCGTGGTGGTGGCCACCAATGAGCCCGGTTCGCTCGCTCAGGTCGCGCAGGTGATCGGCGAGCGCGACGGAAACATCGACAATCTGCGCATGTCCTCGCGTTCGGCCGATTTCACCCGCATGGTGATCGATGTCGGAGTCTACGATCTACGCCACCTCAACGGCATCATCACCGATCTGCGCGCCCGGCCCGTGGTCTCCAGTGTGCAGCGCGTGAACGGCTGAGTGGCGCGGAACCTTTTCCCTCCATCTTGCGTTGAGTTGCCAGAACAAACCCTGTGCAATCAAGGCGATGGAGAGGTTTATGGCGATCGGGTCTCTGCTGGTCGAGACGCTTGACGGCGCCCTGCGCATCATCGTGGGCGCGGCGCGGGAAGTCGCGGGCCGCGTGTTGAACGACGGCGCTCTCATGGCCGGTGGCCGTGTCGAGCAGATTTCCGGTCAGGCCTCGCTGGCCTGTGCCCGGGTGCGTAGCGTCCGCTCCCGGATCGTGCCTCGGGCCTGAGCCAGGCTTCTCCCCGTCACATCCCGAAAGGCCTCGCCCATGCGTATCCGCTATGGCTTTCGCATTGCGCTGGATTGCGCAATGCCGACCGTCGCCAGTTTCGCGCTCGACGTCCACACTTCGCGCCAGGCCGATGTCCTGACCGCCTCGCCGCTGTTCATGCGCTGCGGGCCGCAGGATGTCTCTCACACCATGGCGACCGATATGTTTGGCAATGTCCGCCGCCGCGCAGTGCTGCCGCCGGGGCGCACGGTGGTCGAGCATCACGGCGTCATCCATGACAGTGGGCGGCCGGATGCGGTGAACCTTTCGGCCGGCCAGGTGCCCGTGGACCAGTTGCCCGAGGAGGCCATGACCTTCCTGCTGGGCAGCCGCTATTGCGAGACGGACCTGCTGGCGCAGGAGGCGTGGTCGCGCTTCGGTCATGTGCCGGAAGGCTGGGCGCGGGTGCAGGCGATCTGCGATTTCGTCCATGACCACATCGCCTTCAACTACCAGAACGCCGACCGCACCCGCACCGCCGCCGGCGCGCTGCGCGAGGGGCGCGGCGTGTGCCGCGACTTCGCCCATCTCGCCATCACCCTGTGCCGGTCGATGAACATTCCGGCGCGCTACTGCACTGGCTATCTCGGCGATATTGGCGTGCCGCGCGATCCGGCGCCGATGGACTTCAGCGCTTGGTTCGAGGCCTATCTCGACGGCCGCTGGTATTCCTTCGACGCCCGCCACAACATTCCGCGCATCGGGCGGGTGGTGATGGCGCGCGGCCGGGATGCGGCGGATGTTGCCATCGTCAACACCTTCGGCCCGCACGGCCTCGCCGGCTTCGAGGTGTGGACCGACGAGATGGGCGCGGAACGCGTTGCCGCCTAGATCCGCACGCCCGACTGACACGTCGTTGCGTGAGGGTGACGCGCCGGGGCGGATCGGCTAAACCACGGCCGTTCCGCAACAAACGCATCGGTGCGCTTCCCATGACTCAAGACGAGGTTCTGGCCGAATTCCGTGACGCAGGCGCGCTGCTTGAGGGCCATTTCATCCTCTCGTCGGGCCTGCGCTCGCCGGTGTTCCTGCAGAAGATGTTCGTGTTCCAGGACCCGGTGCGCACCGCTCGCCTGTGCAAGGCGCTGGCGCAGAAGGTGGAAGCGGCGTTCGGCAAGATCGATTACGTGGTCTCGCCGGCGGTCGGCGGCATCGTGCCGGGCTATGAGACCGCGCGGCAGCTTGGCGCGATGGCCGTGTTCGTCGAGCGTGAGGATGGCCGCTTCCAGCTCCGGCGCGGCTTCACTATTCCGCCCGAGGCCAAGGTGCTGATGGTCGAGGACATCATCACCACCGGCCTGTCGTCGCGCGAATGCCTGGCGGCGATTGCCGAGTACACCTCCAATGTCGTCGGCGCCGCCTGCCTGATCGACCGTTCCGGCGGCAAGGCGGATATCGGCGTGAAGCTGGTCTCGCTGGCGCAGCTCGACATCCCGACCTATTCCGCTGACGCGCTGCCGCCCGAGCTCGCCGTCCTGCCGGCGATCAAGCCCGGCTCGCGCAGCCTGTCGCAGGCCAAGGCGTGACGGCGATGAACGCGATCCTTACCCCGATCCCCCCTCTGCGCCTCGGCATCAACGTCGATCACGTCGCCACGGTGCGCAACGCCCGTGGCGGCGCGCTGCCTGATCCGGTGCGCGCGGCCCTGCTCGCTGCCGCCGCCGGCGCGGACGGCATTACCGCCCATCTGCGCGAGGATCGCCGTCATATCCGCGACGCCGACATGCGCCGGCTGCGCGCGGAAATCCCGGTGCCTCTCAATTTCGAGATGGCGGCCACCGGCGAGATGACGGCGTTGGCGCTGGAGCTGAAGCCCCATGCCTGCTGCCTCGTGCCGGAAAAGCGCGAGGAGCGCACCACCGAGGGCGGGCTGGACGTGATCGGCGGCGGCATCGAGCTGGCGCATCGCGTCGAGACGTTGGCGGCGGCCGGCATCCGGGTCTCGCTGTTCGTCGCCCCCGATGCCGAGCAGCTTGCCCGATCCGCCGACATTGGCGCGGCGGTGGTCGAGCTGCACACCGGCGCGTGGTGCGACTATCTGGCGGAGGGTCGAGTGGCGGAAGCGCGCGAGGAGTTCCAGCGCCTCGCCGAGGCCGCGATGCAGGCCGCCGCGCTCGGGCTCGAAGTCCATGCCGGCCACGGCCTCGATTACGCGACCGCGCAGGAAATCTCCGCGCTGGCGGAGGTCCGCGAGCTTAATATCGGGCATTTCCTGATCGGCGAGGCGATCTTCGAGGGGCTGGAGACAGTGATCCGCCGCATGCGGCACGCCATGGCGCGCGGCCGCGCCGTGTTGCGCGCGGCGTGACGGGAAACAGGAGCGCGCGATGATCATCGGCATCGGCTCCGACATCACCGACGCGCGTCGCGTCGCCGAGGTGCTGGAGCGCCATGGCGAGCGCTTCCTTGAGCGTGTGTTCACGCCCGTCGAGCGCGCCAAGTCGGAGCGGCGCAAGCGGCGTGCGGAAAGCTATGCCAAGCGCTTCGCCGCCAAGGAGGCCTGCGCCAAGGCGCTCGGCACCGGGCTGGCGCAGGGTGTGTTCTGGCGCGACATGGGCGTGGTCAACCTGCCGTCCGGCCGGCCGACCATGAAGCTCACCGGCGGCGCCCTTGCGCGGCTTGAAGCGATCACGCCGCCCGGCTTCGAGGCGCAGATCGACCTCACCATCACCGATGACGGACCGATCGCGCAGGCCTTCGTCATCATCAGCGCGGTGCCGAAGCCGACGGGCGCGTAACGCAGCGTCGCCTCCGGCAATCGTGACCACGGCGCGTTGCCGCAGGCACGGCGAGCGGCTATAGGAGCCGCACAGCCCATATGGGCGGCCAGGCGTGGCCGGCAGGGCGTAGCGGAAAGCGATATGAGCTCCACGACAGAACCGAAGAAGCAGGAAGGCGGCCTTGGCGAGACCGTCAAGGTGATCCTTCAGGCGTTCCTTATCGCCATCCTGATCCGCACCTTCCTGTTCCAGCCGTTCAACATTCCCTCCGGCTCGATGAAAGAGACGCTGCTGGTCGGCGACTATCTCTTCGTGTCGAAATACAGCTACGGCTACAGCCGCTTCTCCTTCCCGTTTTCGCTGCCGCTGTTCGACGGGCGCATCTTCGGCTCCGCGCCGGCGCGCGGCGATGTCGTGGTGTTCAAGCTGCCGCGCGACGAGACCACCGACTACATCAAGCGCGTGATCGGCCTGCCGGGCGACGAGATCCAGATGATCGACGGCGTGCTGCACATCAACGGCCAGCCGGTGAAGCGCGAGGACGCCGGCTACTGGATGGACCAGGAGGCGGACGGCCGCGCCCAGCGGGTGAAGGTGTGGCGCGAGACCCTGCCGAACGGCGTCTCCTACAACACGCTCGATCTGGTCGATAACGGCTTCTACGACAACACCCCGGTCTACAAGGTCCCCGCCGGCCATTACTTCATGATGGGCGACAACCGCGACAACTCCACCGACAGCCGCGTGCTGAGCCAGGTCGGCTACGTGCCCTATGACAACCTGATCGGGCGCGCGCAGATCATCTTCTTCTCGGTGGAGGAGGGGGATGCGGCGTGGCAGTTCTGGAAGTGGCCCTGGACCGTGCGCTGGGACCGCCTGTTCTCGTTCGTGCGATGAGCCGCCCCCCGCGCCCTTCGGCGCAGGAGACCGGCAACGACCCGGCGCTGGCCGGGCTGGAGGCGCGGCTCGGCCATGTCTTCACGAACCGCGCGCATCTAGTGCTGGCGCTGACCCATATCAGCTCCGTCACCGGCTATCAGGGCGCCAAGGCGCGCATCCGCTCCTATCAGCGGCTCGAATTCCTCGGCGACCATGTGCTGGGGCTGGTGGTCTCGGACATGCTGTTCCGCACCCTGCCCAATGCCGAGGAGGGCGACCTGTCGCGGGGCCTCGCCGAGCTGGTGTGCGAAGCTGCCTGCGCCGAGGTCGCGCAGGCCATGGGCATCGGCGCCTTCATCCGGCTCGGCGCGGGCGAGGAACGCAGCGGCGGGCGCGAGCGGCCGGCGATTCTTGCCGACATCGCGGAGGCGGTGCTGGCGGCGGTCTATCTCGACGGCGGCTTCCCGGCCGCTGAGGCGTTGGTGGAGCGTTTCTGGGGGCCGAGGCTGAAGCGCCTCGGCCAGCACGCGCGCGACCCCAAGACCGCGCTTCAGGAATGGGCGCAGGCGCGCGGCCTGCCGCCGCCGCATTACAAGCTGGTGGCCCGCAGCGGACCGGATCATAATCCCGAATTCCGCATCCTGGTCGAAATCCCCGGCCATGACGGCGTGGAAGGCACCGGCACCTCCAAGCAGAACGCACAGAAGGTCGCCGCGGCGGCCTTCCTCGAACGGGTCAAGGCATGAACGACGAACACTCCGAAACCCGCTGCGGCTTCGTCGCCCTGATCGGCGCTCCCAATGCCGGCAAGTCGACCCTCACCAATGCGCTGGTCGGCACCAAGGTGTCGATCGTCTCGCACAAGGTGCAGACCACCCGCTCGCTGGTGCGCGGCATCGCGCTCGAAGGCGCGACGCAGATCGTGTTGGTGGACACGCCCGGCATTTTCGCGCCGAAGCGCCGGCTGGAGAAGGCGATGGTGCGCTCGGCATGGGGCGGGGCGGGGGATGCCGACGCCGTGGTGCTGCTGATCGACGCCCGCGCCGGCCTCACCGAGGAGGTCGAGGCGATCCTGCGCGGGCTGAACGAGGTGAAGCGCCCGCGCGCGGTGGTGCTCAACAAGATCGATCTGGTGAAGCGCGAGAACCTGCTGGGCCTTGCCGCGCAGGTCGCCGAGCAGATCAGCTTCGACCGGCTGTTCATGATTTCGGCGCAGCAGGGCGACGGCCTCGCCGAGCTGCGCGAGTGGCTGGCGCAGACCCTGCCGCTGGGCCCCTGGCTCTACCCGGAAGACCAGATTTCCGATGCGCCGATGCGCATGCTGGCCGCCGAGATCACCCGCGAGAAGCTGTTCCACCGGCTGCACGAGGAGCTGCCCTACCGCTCCACCGTGGAGACCGACAGCTGGCAGGAGCGCAAGGACGGCTCGGTGCGCATCGAGCAGACGATTTTCGTCGAGCGCGAGAGCCAGCGGAAGATCGTGCTCGGCAAGGGCGGCGAGACCATCAAGGCGATTTCCTCCAGCGCCCGCAAGGAGCTGGCGGAGATCCTCGAACAGACCGTGCACCTGTTCCTGTTCGTGAAGGTGCGTGAGAACTGGGCCGACGATCCCGAGCGTTACCGCGAGATGGGGCTGGAATTTCCCAGCGCGGACTAGGGTCCTCCCACCATGGAATGGAGCGATGACGGCATCATCCTCGGCGTGCGGCGGCACGGCGAGGCCAATGCCATCGTCGAACTTCTGACCCGCGCCCATGGCCGCCATCTCGGGCTTGTGCGCGGGGGCGGCTCGCGCCGGCAGGCGAGCACGCTCCAGCCCGGCAACGGCGTGCAGGCGCTGTGGCGGGCGCGGCTCGACGAGCATCTGGGCGCCTACACCCTCGAAGTCACTGCGCCGCGCGCGGGCCGGCTGATGGAGCAGGCCCACGCCGCCTTCGCCTTCGCCCATCTCGGATCGCTGCTGCGCATGCTGCCC
The DNA here is from genome assembly GCF_047501495.1 of Ancylobacter sp. G4_0304. NCBI lineage: Bacteria > Pseudomonadati > Pseudomonadota > Alphaproteobacteria > Hyphomicrobiales > Xanthobacteraceae > Ancylobacter > Ancylobacter sp. G4_0304. Next base: position 103,586 of record NZ_JAZDRM010000003.1, read on the forward strand.
GAGCGCGACCCGCATCCCGCGTTGCACGAGGTGCTGGAGCTGGTGGTGGATCAGCTCGACCAGCCGCGCCTTGCCGGCATGGTGGTGGCGCGGTTCGAGCTGATGATGCTGTCCGAACTCGGCTTCGGGCTGGATCTTGAGAGCTGCGCGGCCACGGGCGGGCGCAACGATCTGCTTTATGTCTCGCCAAAGTCCGGTCGCGCGGTCAGCCGTGATGCTGGCGAGCCATGGCGCGGGCAGTTGCTGAACCTGCCTTACTTCCTGATCGCCGAAGTGGCGGAGCCTCCGCGGATCGATGACATCCGCGCGGCCTTCGACATGACCGGACATTTCCTGGCGCGGCGCATCTTCGAGCCGCGCGGGCTGGCACTGCCGGATTCCCGCGCCGCACTGCTCGCCGTGCTGTTGCGCGAGACCCGGTGAAGCGCTGCGTCAGAGCGGCAGCACGAAGTTGGGATCGGCGTAATAATTGCCGTTGAAGAAATAGCGCTTGCCGACCCACACCATGTTGCAGCGGGGCACCTGCACCACGACCAGCCGGCCGCGTGCGTCGCGACGCAGCGCGCTCTTTTCGCGGCACACATTCATCCAGGTGGCGTTGACGACCGGCGCGTCGATCCCGGCACCGGCATCCGTCTCCGGCGAGGCCGCGAGCGCCGTGCCCGCCAGCGCGAATGTCGACAGGGCCGCAGGCAGCATCACGATGCGTCGCATTGGCGTACCTCCTTTACGGTTTTTCTGACCCGGATTTAGGCAAAATCCGTTAAGAAATGACAGTTTCTTGACCTTTCGATTTTTCTTCACATCGACCGAAATGAAACCCGCGCGACGCGACCATACGAAACTGCCATGATATTGCATTGAAAATACTTCGAAAATAGTCATTGCGGCGTTTCGTTCTCCGCTCGGCGCCTGTGTGCCTTTTATGTGTCACAATGTCGCATGCGGAGTTCGACCCTGCCTAAAAAGCCATCGGCATGACGCCGGCGATGTTGCGTTCGCGTCTTGTTCCGGTCTCGGCTTCCATGTAGCGAAGGAGAATGGAGGAAGGACCGATTCCGATGGACGAGGGTTCGATCGAGCCGGTGGAGCTGAAGGCGGCGCTTGAGGAGCGCTACCTCGCCTATGCGCTGTCGACCATCATGCACCGCGCGCTCCCCGACGCGCGCGATGGCCTCAAGCCCGTGCACCGGCGCATCCTCTACAGCATGCGCCTGCTGCGGCTCGATCCCGGTGGCGGCTTCCGCAAGTCGGCCAAGATCGTCGGCGACGTGATGGGCTCGTTCCATCCTCACGGCAATGCCGCGATCTATGACGCGATGGTGCGCCTCGCGCAGGATTTCTCCCAGCGCTATCCGCTGGTCGACGGGCAGGGCAATTTCGGCAATATCGACGGCGATAACGCCGCCGCAGAGCGCTACACCGAAGCGCGCATGACCGAGGTCGCCCGGCTGATGCTGGACGGCATCGACGAGGACGCGGTGACGTTCCGCCCGAATTATGACGGGCAGAGCGAGGAGCCCGGCGTGCTGCCCGGCGCCTTCCCCAATCTTCTGGCCAACGGCTCGACCGGCATCGCCGTCGGCATGGCGACCTCGATCCCCCCGCACAACGCGGCCGAGCTGATCGACGCCAGCCTGCACCTGATCGACCATCCCGAGGCCACCACCGACGATCTCCTCAAATTCGTGCAGGGTCCGGATTTCCCGACCGGCGGGGTGTGCATCGAGAGCCCGGCCTCGATGGCCGACGCCTATGCCACCGGCCGCGGCGGCTTCCGCCTGCGCGCGCGCTGGCACAAGGAGGAGACCGGGCGCGGCACCTATGTCGTCGTCGTGACGGAGATTCCCTACACGGTCGCCAAGTCGCGGCTGATTGAGAAGATCGCCGACCTGCTCAACGAGAAGAAGCTGCCGCTTCTCGGCGACGTCCGCGACGAGTCGGCCGAGGACGTGCGCCTCATCCTCGAACCGCGCGCGCGGAACGTCGATGCCGAGCTGATGATGGAGAGCCTGTTCAAGCTCACCGAGCTTGAAATCCGCTTTCCGCTCAACATGAACGTGCTGGTCGGCGGGCAGGTGCCCAAGGTGGTGAGCCTTGGCGAGGCGCTGCGCGAATGGCTGAACCATCGCCGCGACGTGTTGCTGCGCCGCTCGCGCTTCCGCCTGGGCCAGATCGAGCACCGGCTCGAAGTGCTGGGCGGCTATCTGATCGCCTATCTCAACCTCGACGAGGTGATCCGCATCATCCGCGAGGAGGATGAGCCCAAGCCCGTGCTGATGGCGCGGTTCGAGCTCACCGACGTGCAGGCCGAGGCGATCCTCAACATGCGCCTGCGCTCGCTGCGCCGGCTTGAGGAATTCGAGATCCGCAAGGAGCACGACGCCCTCTCCGCCGAGAAGAGCGAGATCGAGGCGCTGCTGGGATCAGAGGCGAAGCAGTGGAAGACCGTGGGCTGGCAGCTTGCCGAGATGCGCAAGGTGTTTGGCCCCGACACCGCGATCGGCAAGCGCCGCACCAGCTTCGGCGAGGCCGGCAACCATGATCCGCTCGCGGTGACCGAGGCTCTTGTGGAGCGCGAGCCGATCACCGTGGTGATGTCCGAGAAGGGCTGGATCCGCGCGCTCAAGGGCCATGTCGCGGATCTGTCCAACCTCGCCTTCAAGGGCGACGACCAGCTCAAGCTCAGCTTCTTCGCCGAGACCACCTCCAAGCTGCTGGTGTTTGCCACCAATGGCCGCTTCTACACGCTGGAAGCCTCGAAGCTGCCGGGCGGGCGCGGCCATGGCGAGCCGCTGCGCCTGTCGATCGACCTCGAACAGGAGGCCGATATCGTCGACGTGCTGCCTTATCAGGGCGGGCGGAAGCTGCTGGTGGCGGCGAAGGAGGGGCGCGGCTTCCTCGTCTCGGAAGACGAGTGCCTCGCCAATACCCGCAAGGGCAAGCAGGTGCTCGGCGTCGACGCGCAGGACGCCTACCGCGTGGTGCCGGCGGTCGGCGATACGGTGGCGGTGATCGGCGAGAACCGCAAGCTTCTGGTGTTCCCGCTGGTGCAGGTGCCGGAAATGCTGCGCGGGCGTGGCGTGCGGCTCCAGCGCTACAAGGACGGCCTGATGTCGGACGTAAAGGTCTTCACCGCCGCCGAGGGCCTGACCTGGACCGACACCTCGAAGCGCACCTGGACGGTGAACGACCTCACCGAATGGCGCGGCGAGCGTGCCACCGCCGGTCGCCTCCCGCCCAAGGGCTTCCCGAGGAACAACAGGTTCGGCTGACGCTCACCCCTCCACCCGCTCCCATCCGGGCGGGGAGAGGCGTTCCTGGGGCAGGAAGCGGGCCTTGTAGGCCATCTTGTCGGAGCCATCGACCCAGTAGCCGAGATAGACATAGGGCAGGCCGAGCTGGCGCGCCTTGGCGATGTGGTCGAGGATCATGAAGGTGCCGAGCGAGCGCCCGGTCTCTTCGGGCTCGTAGAACGAATAGACCATGGACAGCCCGTCCGCGAGGATGTCGGTGAGCGCGACCGCGTGCAGCGCGCCCTGGCCGCGCCCGGTGATTCCGGTATCGGGGCCGCGCGGGCGGTATTCGATCAGCCGCGTGCGCACATGGCTGTCTTCCACCATCATCGCATAGTCGAGCACGCTCATGTCGGCCATGCCGCCGTCGCTGTGGCGGCTGTCGAGATAGCCGCGGAACAGCGAATATTGCTCGGCGGTCGGCACGGCGGCGCGCATGTCGCCGATCAGATCGACATTGGCCTTGCGTACCCGGCGGAACCCACGGGTCTCGCGGAAATCATTGACGCAGATGCGCACCGAAACGCAGGCGCGGCACTGTTCGCAGGCCGGGCGATAGGCAATGGACTGGCTGCGGCGGAAGCCGCCATGGGTCAGCACGTCGTTGAGCTGCGTCGCGCGCTCACCGACCAGATGGGTGAACACCTTCCGCTCCTCCCGGCCCGGCAGATAGGGGCAGGGGGAGGGCGCCGTCAGGTAGAATTGCGGTGTGTCGCGCGGATGTTCGGTCACGGCCGTCCGTGAGTGTTGACTGGCCTCAGGATTGCGCGCGCCGGCCTCCGCGTCAAAGATTCTTGACGGCCGCCCCGGCAAAAATCTGCCGTCGCGCCGGCGCGGTTCAGCGATAGCGCCGCAGCGCCGCGGCGCGGGCCTCGGTATTGGTGACCACGGTGCCGATGATCAGGTCGTGGAGCAGCCGCTTGCGGCCGTTGAACAGACCGACCAGCAGCACCAGCGGCGTCAGCACGCTCATGAACACCCAGAACAGCACCACGCTCAGCACGGCGAGCAGCGCGTTCATCGGCGGTCCGTCCCATTGGCGCATCTCGATCTCCATCATGCGCATGCCGATGGTTGCCGAATGCGGGCCGCCGAGCGTCAGGCCGCTATAGGCCACGGCCCAGATCACGAAGGCCGGGCTCAGCAGGCCGAACAGCAGCCAGCCGAAGCCGAAGGTGACGAGGCCGAACACCAGGATGAACAAGGCGGCCAGCCCCACCGGGACGCAGATGATCACCGCATCGACAATGAAGGCACAGAAGCGCCGCCACAGCACGCCGCGGAAACATTCCGGTTCGGCGACCGGATCGAACGCGTAGACGCGCGGACCGTCCAGATCGTCGAAATGATGGGGATTGGACATGGGTGAAGGGGCTCCTCGGCTCCCGCACCAATCTGGGGGCGGAAGCCGATTGTCGCAAGGGTGGCGCTGAAGGGCCTCAGGCGCCGGTCGAATTCCAGTCGATGCGCACCACGTCCATGCCGTCCTCGATCAGGGCCTTGTGGACCTGATCGGCATGGGCACGGTCGCGGGTCTCGACCGTGACGTCGAGCCGCGCGCCCTTGGCGTGCACGTCGAGGAAATGGCGCTTGTGCTCCACTTCCAGAATGTTGGCGCCGAGCGAGCCCAGCAGGCTGGAGATGATGCCGAGCTCGCCGGGGCGGTCGAGCATGGAGAAGCGGAACGAGACGATGCGCTCCTCGCGCTCCAGCTCGCGCAGCATGATCGAAGCGACAATGCGCGGGTCGATATTGCCGCCGGACACCACGAGGCCGACATTGCGGCCGCGATAGCGGTCCGGGTCGGCCAGCACGGCGGCAAGCCCGCCGGCGCCCGCGCCCTCCGCCAGCGTCTTCTGCTGGGTCAGGAACAGGTTAACCGCGCGCTCGAACGTCGGCTCGTCGATCAGCACGACATCGGAGACCAGGGCGGAGACGATCTCCCGCGTCAGCGCGCCGACATTCTTCACCGCGATGCCTTCCGCCAGCGTCGCGCCCTCGCAGGGACGGTTCTCCTGATGCAGCGCGTTCCACATCGAGGGATAGAGCGTGGTTTCAACGCCGACGATCTCGATATCGGGGCGGATGTGGCGGGCCGCGGTGGCGATGCCGGAGATGAGGCCGCCGCCGCCGACCGGGATCACCAGCACGTCGAGGTCCGGCGCATCCTCCAGCATCTCGAAGCCGATCGAGCCCTGGCCGGCGATGACATGGGCGTCGTCATAGGGGTGAACCCAGACGAGGCCCTCTTGCTGGGCGATGCGGTCGGCTTCGTCCGAGGCGTCGCCCACGGATTCGCCGAACAGCACCACGCGCGCGCCATGCGCCTCGGTGGCGGCGACCTTCACGATGGGCGTGTGCTTGGGCATCACGATGGTGGCGCGGATGCCGAGCCGGGCGGCGTGATAGGCCACGGCCTGCGCATGGTTGCCGGCGGACATCGCGACCACGCCGCGCGCCCGCTCTTCCGGCGACAGGCTGGCGAGCTTCACCAGCGCGCCGCGCTCCTTGAAGCTCGCGGTGACCTGGAGGTTCTCGTATTTCACGAAGATGTGCGCGCCCGTAATCGCCGAAAGGCGCGGCGCCGGCAGCGTGGGCGTGCGCAGCACCGCGCCGGTCAGCACATGACGGGCTTTGGCGACATCGGCGGGGGTAACGGGCAGGGACATCGGAATGCTCAGAATTCTCGCGGCGAGGGCGCCGCGCGCTGGAGGAGCCCGCCCGGCCGCAGCACGAGGAATGCCGCCAGGAGGGAATAGATCACCACGTCGCGATACACGATATCGAAGGCGCCCGACCAGAGCGCTTCGATGCCGGCGACGAGGGCCGCGCCTATAAAAGCGCCCGGCACGGAGCCAATGCCGCCGATCACCGCCGAAATCAAGGCTTTGAGCGTGATCGACAGCCCTTCGCCGGGATTCGCCGTGCCATAGGCGATCACCATTACCGTTCCCGCAAGCCCGGCGCAGGCGCCGGAGAGCGCGAAGGTGAAGGCCCGCAGCGCCGGCACCCGCACGCCGAGCAGGGCCGCCATCAGCGGGTCCTGCGCATAGGCGCGCCACGCCCGGCCGAAGCGGGTGAAGGCCATGAGGCCGAGCAAGGCGGAGACGGCGGTGAAGCACAGCCCGGCCGCCAGCATCTGCGCCGGGGTGGTGGTGGCGAGGAACTGCCCGTCATCGGCCAGCAGCACGGCACGGTTGAGCAGAGGCGGCAGCCAGTTCTCCCGCGTCGGCGCGGTGATGCGCAGCGCTTCGGACAGCACGATCGCAAGCGCCAGCGTCGCGATCAGAACGGGCTGCGGGGCGGCGCTGCCGCGCGTCACCGGCAGCACGACCAGCCGGCCGGTGATCCAGCTCAGCACGCTGGCCCCGATGAGCCCCGCGAGCAGCGCCGCGACCAGCACCAGCCCGTCGAGCCGCAAGAACTGCGCGGCGACATTGGCGACGATCAGCATGTAGACGCCGCCGGCCACCGACATTTCGCCGAAGGCGAGGTTGATACGCCCGATCAACCCGAAGACCAGCGCGAAGCTGGTGGCAATGAGGCCGTAAATGCCGGCGCGCACCACGCCGTTGAGCCCCTGCTGCAGCCAATAGGCGGAGCCGGCGGGAAGGTTCAGCAGCGGCGCTGCGCCGGCCAGGTCCGGCGTCTCGCTGTCCAGCCACCACCGCTTGAGAATGAACAGCTTGATGTCGCTCAGCGGCCCGCGGTCGGTGTCGACGGCCGTCAGGTCGAAGCGCGGCTGGCCGGTCTGGCCGGCGAAGGAGCAGATCACCCAGTGCGGGCGCGAGCTACCGCTGGCCGAGCGCGCGCGATAGCTCAGCTTAAGGGCGTTGGGAGCGCCGGGAATCGGCGCGAGCAGGGTTTCCTGAAGCTCGGTGGTCTCGTCGTGCAGGGCCGGCGCGACGGCGCGGCAGAGGCGCGCCTGGTCAGCGTCGACCACCGAGCCGCAGCCGGCGAGGCAGAAGGCGGTGAGGGCCAGCACCAGGGCGGCGAGAGCGCGCATCCGGCCTCATATCTGCGGCACGCCCGCCGGCTGTGCCCCCGGTCAGGCTTCGCGCGCCAGCTTCTCGGCGACGCGCGGGGCGAAATAGGTGAGCACGCCGTCGGCGCCGGCGCGCTTGAAGGCCATCAGGCTCTCCATCATCGCCTTCTCGCCGTCGAGCCAGCCATTGCGCGCGGCGGCCTCGATCATCGCGTACTCGCCGGAGACCTGATAGGCGAAAGTCGGCAGGCCGAAGGCGTCCTTCAGCCGGTACACGATGTCGAGATACGGCAGGCCGGGCTTCACCATCAGCATGTCCGCGCCTTCCTCGATGTCGAGCGCGGCCTCGCGCAGGGCTTCCATCCCGTTGGCCGGGTCCATCTGGTAGGTGCGCTTGTCGCCGGTGAGGCAGCCGGAGGAGCCGACCGCGTCGCGGAACGGGCCGTAATAGGCCGAGGCATATTTGGCGCTGTAGGCGAGGATCTGTGCGTCGAGGAAGCCGGCGGCATCGAGCGAACGGCGGATCGCGCCCACGCGCCCGTCCATCATGTCGGACGGGGCGATGACATCAGCGCCGGCATCGGCCTGCACCAGCGCCTGCTCCACCAGCACCGAGACGGTTTCGTCGTTGAGGATGCGCCCGTCGCCGTCCAGCAGGCCGTCATGGCCGTGGCTGGTATAGGGGTCGAGCGCGACATCGGTGATGAGGCCGATATGCGGCACCTCGGCCTTGATGGCGCGCAGGGTCTGGCACACGAGGTTGTCGCGGTTCAGCGCCTCGCGCCCGTCGGCGGTGCGCAGAGAGGGGTCGGTGTAGGGAAACAGCGCCAGCGCGGGAATGCCGAGCTTGGCCGCGCGCTCGGCGTCGCGCACCGCCTCGTCGACGGTCAGGCGCTCGACGCCGGGCATGGAGCCGACCGGGGTGCGGGTGCCGGCACCCTCCATCACGAAGATCGGCCAGATCAGATCCGCGACGGTCAGCGTGTTCTCGCGCATGAGCGAGCGCGCCCATTCCGACTTGCGGTTGCGCCGGGGGCGCTGGGCAAGATCGAGCCGCGACGACAGGTCCGGCCGACCCGGTTCGGGGAAGGCGGGCCGGGGGCGGGCGAAGGGAATGGCCATGGGCATGCTCACGCTCAACCGCAGTTTGAAATGCTTATAACGTCATATTCCACACAGCGCGAGTTGCCGAGCGGGCGAATGCGTATTCGCACGAAATCGCGGCGGGTCATGTTGACGCTGTGACGCAACGGCTTATCCCAGAGCGACATTTCCACCCGGCGAGGACAAGGCCCGTGACCCATTCCATCGGCATCCGATTCGAGCAGTCCGGGGCCCTCGGCATTATCACGCTGGACCGGCCGAAGGCTCTGAACGCCATCGACCACGCCATGGTGCGGGCCATGCGCGCACAGCTCGACCAATGGGCCGTCGATCCCTCGGTCGCCCATGTGCTGCTGCGCGCGGCCGGAGAGAAGGCGTTCTGCGTCGGCGGCGACGTGCGCCACATGCACGACCACGGCAAGGCCGGGAACAAGGAGCTGGCGCGCAATTTCTGGCGCGACGAGTACCAGCTCAACCATTTCATCTCGCGCTATCCCAAGCCCTATGTCTCGCTGGTCGACGGCCTGTGCTTCGGCGGGGGATTCGGTGTCTCCGGCCATGGCCGCTACCGCGTCGCCGGCGAGCGGCTTGGCTTCGCCATGCCGGAAGTCGCCATCGGCCTGTTCCCCGATGTCGGCGGCACCTATGTGCTGCCGCGCCTCAAGGGCTGGAGCGGCACCTGGCTCGCCATGACCGGCGCGCGCATCGGCCTGTCCGACGCCATGGCGATCGGGCTCTATACCCATCACGTTCCCGTGGCCCGCTGGCCGGAGCTCATTGAGCGGCTGTCGCGCGGGGAGGAGATGGGCGCGGTGCTCGCCAGCCTCGCCGCCGCGCCGCCGCAGCCCTCACTCGGCCCGCTCTACCCGCTGATCGACCGCGTGTTCGCCGGCACCAGCGTGCTCGCCGTGCTGGCGGCGCTGGATTATTCCGCGCGGGGCGAGGGGGTGGAGGCGGAGTTCGCGCGATTGCAGGCCGCCACGATCCGCCGCGCCTCGCCGACCAGCGTCAACATCGCGTTCCAACAGATGCAGCGCGGTCTGCATCACGATCTCGGCGGCTGCCTCACGCTGGAATTTCGCGTGGTCAGCCGGGTTCTGGACGGCCACGACTTCTATGAGGGCGTTCGCGCGGTGCTGGTGGACAAGGACCAGACGCCGCGCTGGCGCCCGGAACGGCTGGAGGATATCGACCCCGGCGCCATCGATGCGCTGTTCGACGTGCCGCTCCCCGACGAATTGGTGCTGACGTGAGCGCAAATTCGGGTATTGAGGCGCCATGAGCTCGCCTTACGATCCCATCGACGCCACGCTCGGTCCCGCCGGCACCGCGATGCCCCCGTGGCAGCGGCGTGTGCTGCTGTATCTGCGGGTGCTGGCCGGCTTCCTGCTCGTGAAGACCATTTATAGCTGGACGCTGATCTGCGGCGTATGGGATGGCGAGACCAGCCGGTTCGAGATGATCTCGATGGCCGCGCAGTCCGCCGTGATCTGGGCGGCGATCATGAACCCGGTGGCGGCGGTGGGGCTATGGCTCGGCGCGTCCTGGGGCGTGGTGCTGTGGCTCGTCACCGCCACGGTGCAGATCCTCATCAACGCCTCGGCACCCGAGGGCGTCGGCCGGCTGTTCATCGTCGCCGGCGTCGAGACGGTGCTGGTCGCGATCTACGCCTTCCTCACCTACAAGGCCGCCCGCGAGAGCGAGCGTTGAGCCCAGCGCCGCGCCGGCGTTAAGTCCAACGCCGCGCGGGCGTTAAGTCCTTGTAAGGGATAAGGTGTTACGAAGGATTCATCCTCCTGCTTAAAGCGGTTTTAGAAGCCGCGCCCGACACTGTATTCCGATGGAGAGGGAGAAAATCCCCGCGACGGAATTCAAAGGTGTCGAACATGAAGAGCGCAGCGCGGACCGCGAATGTCGCGGCCTTCGAGCCGCAGAAGGATCAGATCACGCCGCTCTACCAGGAGGCGCTGACGCTGCTGGAGCGCCTGCATCGCCGCCTGCTCGACGTGGTGAAGGACGAGTTCGACCGGCGCGGGCGCACCGATGTCAACGCGGCGCAAGCGCTGCTGCTGTTCAACATCGGCGATGCCGAGCTTTCCGCGGGCGAACTGCGCACGCGCGGCTATTATCTCGGCGCCAACGTCTCCTACAACATCAAGAAGCTCGCCGAGATGGGCTATCTGGAGCACCAGCGCTCGCGCATGGACCGCCGCGCCCTGCGCATCAGTCTGACGCCCAAGGGCGAGGAAATCCGCGATATCGTTGGCGCGCTCTATGCCAAGCATGTCGCGACCATCGAGCAGATCGGCGGCATCGCGGCGCAGGACTTCCAGGTGATCAACCGCTCGCTGCAGCGGCTGGAGCGGTTCTGGACCGACCAGATCCTGTATCGGCTGTAAGGCACCATACCGGCCGCTTCTTCCGCGCCGGCCGATCGGGTGATATCCCGCTACCGATGGTGGCGGGAGCTGATGTCGGTTCCGGGCCGGTATCCGGGGATCGGCGGGCCCATGACCGGCGTCAAGCTCTTCACGCTGCTGAACCCGTCGATCGGGCTGATCTTCACGCTGGTCTTCGTGCTGCTCTGGCTGAACCAGAAGCATCGCGTCTATATCCTGCTGATGGGCGGGGCATGCTTCGCCTTTTCGCTGGCGATGCTCGTCCAGATTTTCCAGATCCCGCCGGATGTCGGAGCGAACACGCTGCTGGCGAACGTGCTGTATCTTGGCAGCCTCGGCCTGTTCACGGAATCGGTTTCCCGGCGCGTCGGCGTGCGCGGCAGCTATGTCGGCAGTCTCGTCATTTCGGCGGGCATCTTCCTGTCCGTCTTCAATTTCTTCTACATCGACCGCGATCTCCACACGCGAATTTTCGTCGTAAGTACAGGGTTTTGCATTTTCCTGTGCTACGCGGCGCTGCGCATGCGGCTCGCCGGGCGCACCCAGCCGATCGACCGGGTGATCTTCTGGCTTCTCCTGCTGGCGGGCCTGCATTTCCTGCCGCGCGCCGTGCTGACCCTGATGATGGACGGAACGCTGACAAGCGATGCCTTCGGTCGCTCCATGTTCTGGACCGGGCTCAACTTTTCCCTGATCGTCATCGTGCTGATGCTGTGCCTGACCTTCCTGCTGGCGATCACGCTCGACATCATCGAAGACCTGCGCACGGAGCGTAACCGCGACGCTCTGGTCCCGCTGTTGAACCGGCGCGGCTTCGAGGAGCAGGCGAGCGCCTATCTCGCCCGTGCCTTGCCGGAGCGCGCCTGTCTGGTGTTCTGCGACATCGATCACTTCAAGGCGATCAACGACACTTATGGCCATGGCGTGGGCGATGGCGTCATCCGCGCCTTCGGCCGCTGGATCGGCGAAGCGGTGCGCCGCGACGACGTGGCCGGGCGGATCGGCGGCGAGGAATTCGCCATCCTGCTGCCCGGCGCGGCGGTGTCCGATGCGGCCCGCTTCTGCGAGCGGCTGCGGCTGCGCGTGCAAGAAGGCGAGGAGGGCATCATCCCCGCGCCGTGGCAGGTGACGTCGAGCTTCGGCATTGCCGAGCGGCGGTTCGGCGACACGCTGGCGGAACTGATGGCGCGCGCGGACCAGCGGCTCTACGCTGCCAAGCGCAACGGCCGCAACCGGGTGGAAGGGTGAGGGGGCCTAGGTCCACGGTAGGGGGCTTCCAGCTGATCAACCGCTCGCTGCCGCGGCTGAAGCGCTTTTGGGCGACCAGATCCCGGTCTCGGCTGTAACGTCGCGTCGCCACAACCTCACCAATCTGATACCAAGCGCCAGCCGGCCTCCGGTCATCATTTGCCGCCTGGAAGATGTACTCCGTGACACCTCTGCGCCTATTCGCGCTGCTGAACCCTGCCATCGGGCTGGTCTTTGCTCTGGTGTTTCTGGTGCTGTGGACCAACCACCGCAACCAGCGCCACATCCTTCTCATGGCCGCCGCTGCCGGGCTCTATACCGTGGCCGTGCTGGCGCAGATGTTCCTCCCGCTCATGCCGAAATACGGCGTGAACACCATGGTGTCCGCCGTCCTGTACATGACCTGCCTCGCCCTCTTCATCGAGGCGCTGCTGATGCGGGTCGGCGTTCGTGGCAACGTCCCCTGGCTGGCGCTGCTCGCCGGCGGCATCCTCTGCCTGATCGCTTTTTTCTTTTACGTGCACGAGGATCTCCGGATCCGCATCTATGTGCTCAATCTCGGCTGCGGCGCGTTGCTGGTGTTCGGCGCACTGCGGCTGGCGCCGGACCCGAAGCCGATCGACCGCGTGCTGTTCTGGACGGTGCTGCTGGTCGGGCTGCATTTCCTGCCCCGCACGCTGCTGACCCTGTTCGCCGACGGGCCGAATGGCACCGCCAGCATCGAGAACTACCGGGCATCGCTGTTCTTCTCGCTGCTGAATTTCGCGCTGATCATCCTCGCCCTGCTGCTGTGCCTCACCTTCCTGCTGGCGATCGCGCTCGACATCATCGAGGAACTGCGCACGGAGCGTAACCGCGACGCTCTGGTCCCGCTGTTGAACCGGCGTGGCTTCGAGGAGCAGGCGAGCGCCTATCTCGTCCGTGCCTTGCCGGAGCGCGCCTGTCTGGTGTTCTGCGACATCGATCACTTCAAGGCGATCAACGATAGCTATGGCCACGCGACGGGCGACGCGGTGATCCGCGCCTTCGGCCGCTGGATCGGCGAAGCGGTGCGCCGCGACGACGTGGCCGGGCGGATCGGCGGCGAGGAGTTCGCCATCCTGCTGCCCGGCGCCGCGGTGTCCGACGCGGCCCGCTTCTGCGAGCGGCTGCGGCTGCGCGTGCAAGAAGGCGAGGAGGGCATCATCCCTGCGCCGTGGCGGGTGACGTCGAGCTTCGGCATTGCCGAGCGGCGACCCGGCGACACGCTGGCAGAGCTGATGGCGCGCGCGGACCAGCGGCTCTACGCCGCCAAGCGCAACGGCCGCAACCGGGTGGAAGGGTGAGGGGGCCTCACCCCTGCAGGAAGCCTTCCAGCGTGTTGGCGACGTTGATGCCGATGGCCTCGACCGCATAGCCGCCCTCCATCACGAACAGCGTCGGCAGGTGCAGCCCGGCGATCATCGCGCCCATGCGCAGATAATCCGGGCTGTCGAGCCGGAAGCGCGAGATCGGGTCGCCCTGGTAGGTATCGACGCCGAGCGAGACGATGAGCGCGTCCGGCGCAAACGCCGTGATCCGCGTGGAGGCCGCCGCCAGCGCCGCGCTCCAGCCGGAGAAATCCGTGCCCCAGGGCAGCGGGAAGTTGGCGTTGTAGCCATCGCCCGCCCCGGCGCCGGTCTCGTCGGCATGGCCGAGGAAATAGGGAAATTCCTGCATAGGGTCGGCGTGGATGTTGCACACCAGAACGTCCGCGCGGTCGTAGAAGATCGCCTGCGTGCCGTTGCCGTGGTGATAGTCGACATCGAGTACCGCGACCCGCGCCATCCCGCCGTCGCGCAGCGCCTGCGCGGCGATGGCGGCGTTGTTGAGGTAGCAATAGCCGCCCATCGTGCCGGCATGGGCGTGGTGTCCCGGCGGACGGCACAGGGCGAAGGCACTGGCCTCGCCGGCCAGCAGCAGGTCCGCGCCGGTGAGCGCGAGGTCGGCGCTGGCCTGCACCGCATCCCAGGTGCCCTCGACGATGCAGCACCCCGCGTCGAAGGAGAAATGGCCGAGCTTGCCGTCGAGCGCGAGCGGCTCGATCGCGCGCATGCCCGGCGCGCGCCAGAAGCTCGGCAGCGCCGGGCCCTCGCGGCCCTCGCTGGTCCACAGCCCCCAGACATCGCCGAGAAACCGCACATAGGCCGGCTCGTGCACCCTGAGCACGGGATCGAGCCCGTGGAGCTGCGGGCCGACCAGCGGCCCGAGGTCGCGGGCGGCGATCGCGTTCAGCACCATCTCGACGCGCTCGGGCTTCTCGAAAGCCGGCACGATGCGCCCGTCATTGAGCTCGACATGGCCGGAATGTCCGAGATGGCGCGGCGAATGGATGATCTGCATGACGGCTATGCGATTCCGTGGCGGGAGAGCGCAGGTTAGGCGAGGCGGGGCGGCGCGTCACCGCCGATCCGCCCTGCTGTGCGCCGCGCATCGCCTCTTGCTTTGAAACGGCAGGACCGCTGTGCTAAGCGACCGCGCATGTTCGGCATGCGCGCCACGGCAGGCGATGCGTGCCTGGCGCCACGGAGATTCCTGATGTCGCACGCCGAAGCTGCTGCTTCCTCTTCCCAGAACCGCTTCTTCTCCGCCCCGCTGGCCGAGACCGATCCCGAACTCGCCGGCGCGATTTCCGCCGAGCTCGGTCGCCAGCGCGACGAGATCGAGCTGATCGCCTCGGAGAACATCGTCTCCCGCGCGGTGCTGGAAGCGCAGGGCTCGGTGCTGACCAACAAATACGCCGAAGGCTATCCCGGCCGTCGCTATTATGGCGGCTGCCAGTATGTCGACGTGGCCGAGCAACTCGCCATCGACCGCGCCAAGAAGCTGTTCGGCGCCGGCTTCGCCAATGTGCAGCCCCATTCCGGCGCTCAGGCCAACACCGCCGTGTTCTTCGCGCTGATGCAGCCGGGCGACACCTTCCTCGGCCTCAACCTCGCGGCCGGCGGTCACCTGACCCATGGCGCGCCGGTGAGCCTGTCGGGCAAGTGGTTCAAGCCGGTGCCCTACAGCGTGCGCCGCGACGACCAGCGCATCGACTATGAAGAGGTCGCCAAGCTCGCCGATGAGCACAAGCCCAAGGTGATCATCGCCGGCGGCTCGGCCTATCCGCGCCACATCGACTTCGCGAAGATGCGCGCCATCGCCGATTCCGTCGGCGCCTATCTGATGGTCGACATGGCGCATTTCGCCGGCCTGGTGGCGGGCGGCGCGCACCCCAATCCGGTGCCGCATGCCCATGTGGTCACCACCACCACCCACAAGACCCTGCGCGGCCCCCGCGGCGGCATGATCCTCACCAATGACGAGGAACTCGCCAAGAAGTTCAACTCGGCGATCTTCCCCGGCATTCAGGGCGGTCCGCTGATGCACGTCATCGCCGCCAAGGCCGTGGCCTTTGGCGAAGCGCTGCAGCCGGACTTCAAGATTTACGCGAAGAACGTGGTCGAAAACGCTAAGGCGCTTGCGGAAAATCTGAAAGGCCATGGCTTCGAGATCGTCTCGGGCGGCACCGATACCCACCTCATGCTCGTCGATCTTCGCCCGAAGAAGCTGACCGGCAAGGTGTCGGAAATCGCGCTCGGCCGCGCCCATATCACCACCAACAAGAACGGCATCCCGTTCGATCCCGAGAAGCCGTTCGTGACCTCGGGCATCCGCCTCGGCACCCCGGCCGGCACCACGCGCGGCTTCGGCGTCGGCGAGTTCCAGCAGATCGGCGACATGATCGCCGAGGTGCTGGACGTGCTGTCGCAGAAGGGCACCGATGAGGACAGCCTGGTCGAGGCGGCGGTTCGTGCCAAGGTGGCCGAGTTGCTGGGCCGATTCCCGATCTATTGATGAGGTGAGCCGATGCGCTGTCCCTATTGCGGGAGCCTGGAGACGCAGGTCAAGGATTCCCGTCCCACCGAGGACAGCGCCGCCATACGCCGCCGCCGCATCTGCCCCGATTGCGGCGGCCGCTTCACCACCTTCGAGCGGGTGCAGCTCCGCGAACTGACCGTGCTCAAGCGCTCCGGCCGGCGGGTGCCGTTCGACCGCGACAAGCTCGCCCGCTCCATCGAGGTGGCGCTGAGGAAGCGCCCGGTCGATCCCGAGCGCATCGAGCGGCTGGTCTCCGGCCTCGTGCGCCGCCTGGAGAGCCAGGGCGAGAGCGAAATCTCCTCGGAGATGATCGGCGAGCGGGTGATGGAAAGCCTGAAGCAGCTCGACGATGTCGCCTATGTCCGCTTCGCCTCGGTTTACCGCAATTTCCGCGAGGCCAAGGATTTCGAGACCCTGCTCGGCGAGCTGGGCCCGAAGGCGGCCGAGGAACTGCTCGACGAGGACGGCGAGCCGCGGCGTCCGCCGGTGCGCGCCACGGCCAAGCCCGCCGTGTCCGACGAATGACCCCTGCCGAGCTCGACGAGGCGCTGATGGCCTCGGCGCTGGCCATGGGGCGGCGCCATCTCGGCGCGACCTGGCCAAATCCGGCGGTGGGCGCCGTGGTGGTGCGGGAGACGCCGTCCGGCCCTTTCGTGCTTGGACGCGGCGCGACGGCACCGGGCGGGCGTCCCCACGCCGAACCGCAGGCGCTCACTATAGCCGGCGAGGCCGCGCGCGGGTCGACGCTCTATGTCACGCTGGAGCCTTGTTCCCATCACGGCCGAACGCCGCCCTGCGTCGACGCGATCCGCGCGGCGGGCGTCGCACGCGTGGTGGCGGCGATCGGCGATCCGGATGATCGCGTTGCCGGGCGTGGCTTCAACATTCTGCGCGAGGCGGGCATCACGGTCGATGTCGGTCCCGGCGCGCTTGAGGCGCGGCTCGCCCATGCCGGCCATATCCGTCGCGTGGTCGACGGCCGGCCGCATGTCATGCTCAAGCTCGCGGTCTCGGCCGATGGCAAGGCGGGGCTGGAAGGGCGCCGCCCGGCCGCGATCACCGGCGAGGAGGCGAGAGCGGCCGTCCACATGCTGCGCGCGACCCATGACGCGGTGCTCACCGGCATCGGCACGGTGCTGGCGGACGATCCGCTTTTGACCTGCCGCCTGCCGGGCATGGCGGACCGCTCGCCGGTGCGCGTGGTGCTCGACGGCGCGCTGCGCCTGCCGCTGTCCAGCGCCCTGGTGCGCAGCCTCGACATCGCCCCGCTCTGGGTGATCGCCGGGGAGGGCGCGCCGCTGGAGCGCGAGGCGGCGCTCAACGATCTGGGCGTCGAGGTGATGCGCGTGGGGCGAGGCCCCACCGGCGGGCTCGATCTGGCCGAGGCGCTGCGGCTGCTGGCGGTGCGCGGCATCACCCGGCTGATGGTCGAGGCCGGGCCGCGTGTGGCGAGCGCCTTCGTTGCCGCCGATCTGGTGGACGAGGCCGACATCTTCACAGGACCCGATCCGCTCGGCGCGAATGCCATCGATGCGCTGGAGGGCCTGCCGCTCGCCGCGCTCGATACCCATCTGGTCGAGGTCGAAACACACACGCACGGGCGCGACCGCCTGCGCGTCATGAGGCGCCGCTAATGTTCACAGGCATCGTCACCGATATCGGCGAAATCACCACGGTCGAACCGCGCAACGATGTGCGCCGCCTGACCATCGCCACCCGCTACGACACCAGCGGCATCGATCTCGGCGCCTCGATCGCCTGCGCCGGCGTGTGCCTGACGGTCGTCGAGACGCAAGGCTCAAGCTTTTCCGTGGAGGCCGCGCCGGAGACGCTGGCGATCACCACGGTAAAGGACTGGCGGGCCGGCGGGCGCATCAATCTGGAGCGCGCGCTGAAGATCGGAGACGAGCTGGGCGGGCATGTGGTGCAGGGCCATGTCGACGGCCTCGCCGCCGTGATCGCCCGCGAAGATCTCGGCGAGACCACGCGCTTCACCTTCGAGGCGCCGGCCGCGCTCGCGCCCTTCATCGCGGTAAAGGGGTCGGTGACGCTCGACGGCACCTCGCTCACCGTGAACACGGTGGACGGCCCGCGCTTCTCCTGCCTGCTCATTCCGCACACGCTGGCCCACACCACATGGGGGCAGGTCCAGCCGGGCGCGCATGTCAATATCGAAGTCGACATGATGGCTCGCTATGCTGCGCGGCTTGCGGAGTTCCGCTGAGGCCTGTACGTCGTCGGCCCGATCCGTTTCATGAGGTGTTCCTATGGCGAGCCCCCGCCCGCCGCGCGCATCCGAAAGCCCCGCCGTCCCGCTCACGGGCGCGCGGGTGCTGATCGTCGAGGCGCGCTTCTATGACGATATCGCCGACGAGCTGCTCGCCGGCGCCCGTGCCGCGGTCGAAGCGGCCGGCGCCAGCGCCGATGTCGTCACCATGCCAGGCGCGCTGGAAATCCCCATCGCCATCGCCATCGCGGTCGATGCCGCAGCGGCGGCCGGTGCTCCCTATGACGCCGTTGTGGCGCTCGGTTGCGTGGTGCGCGGCGAGACCTACCATTTCGAGATCGTCGCCGGCGAATCCTCGCGTGCGCTGATGGACCTCGCCGTGGCGCGCAAGCTGCCGCTCGGCAACGGCATCCTCACCGTCGAGAATGACGAGCAGGCCTGGGTGCGCGCCCGGGGAAGCGAAGGCAACAAGGGCGGCGGCGCGGTCGAGGCGGCGTTGACGCTGCTGCGTCTCCAGCGGAGCGTGGCTGCGAAATGACCTCCGCCTCGAAGCCGGCCAAACCCGAGAACCACAAGCCGCTCCGCAAGAGCGCGGCGCGGCTCAACGCGGTTCAGGCGCTCTACCAGATGGACGTCGCCGCCACCCCGCTCACCGAGATCCTCGCCCAGTTCGAGAGCCACTGGATCGGGCAGGAGATTGAGGGCGACGAGATCGCCCCCGCCGATCTCACCCTGTTCCGCGACATCGTGGGCGGCGTGGTGCGTGAGCAGCGCAGCATTGATCCGGTGCTCGACGCGGCGCTGGTGCGCGGCTGGCCGCTCAAGCGCATTGAAACCGTGCTGCGCGCGGTGCTGCGCGCCGGAGCCTATGAGCTGGCGGGCCGGCCCGACGTGCCGGCGCGCGTGGTGATCGCGGAATATGTCAACGTCGCCGCCGCCTTCCTCGACCGCGACGAGACCGGCATGGTCAATGCCGTGCTCGACGGGCTGGCCCGCGAGCAGCGCGCCGGCGAATTCACCGGCTGAGGCGCACCATGGCGGGCGAGGGCGGTTCCGGCGAGGACAATGTGATCGCCCGGCTGTTCGCGCCGATCGCCACCCATCCCGGCGCGCTCGGCCTCACCGACGATGCCGCCTGCCTCACCGTGCCGCCCGGCCATGAGCTGGTGCTCACCAAGGACGCGCTGGTCGCGGGCGTCCATTTCTTCCCGGACGATCCGCCGGATTCCGTCGCCCGCAAGGCGATGCGGGTCAATCTCTCCGACCTCGCCGCCAAGGGCGCGTCGCCGCTCGGCGTGCTGCTCGCGATCGCGATCCCCGACGGCATGGACGCCGCCGCGCTCGCCGCCTTCGCGCGCGGGCTGGGCGAGGATTGCAAGAGCTATGGCGCGCCGCTGCTCGGCGGCGACACGGTGCGCACACCGGGGCCCCTGACCATTTCCATCACCGCGCTCGGCAGCGTGCCCGCCGGCCAGATGGTGCGCCGCGCCAGCGCCGGGGCAGGGCAGGCCATTGTCGTCTCTGGCACCATCGGCGACGGCGCGCTCGGTCTCGCGCTGCGACTGGAACCGGGGCGGCCGGGATTTGCCGCCCTGTCGGAGGAGGCGCGCCGCCACCTGAACGACCGCTATCTCCATCCGCGCCCGCGCCTGGCGCTGGCCGGCGCGCTGCGTGCCCATGCCAGCGCGGCGATGGACGTGTCCGACGGTCTGGTGGGCGACCTTGCCAAGATGCTGAAGGCGTCGGGCGTCGCGGGCGAGATCGATCTTGCGCGCCTCCCGTTCAGCGCGGCGGCGCGGGCGGCGATTGCGGCCGAGCCCGCGCTTCTGGAAACCGCGATCACCGGCGGCGACGATTACGAAATCCTCGCGGTGATGCCGCAGGACCGGCTCGACGCCTTCCACACGCTCGCCACGGTCGCGGGTATCGGCGTCGCGGTGATCGGGCGCACGCTCGATTCCGGGCTGGCAGGCGAGCGGCTCACCGTGCGCGACGCACAGGGTCAGCCCGTCACGCTCTCGCGCACCAGCTTCAGTCACTTCTGAGCGCCATCCTGCGCCCTGTACCAAAGACTAGGCAAAACGCTGATTGCCTGCCTTCCGGGCACGGCCTAGCGTGTGGGGATCGAAGGCCGGTTCCACCGGCCCGACACAATCGGGAAATGCGATATGAAAATGCTGAAGATGCTCGCCGCCGCGGCCGTGCTTGCCGCCAGCGCCGGCATGGCTCACGCGGAGATCAAGAAGGTCCGCATCGGCACGGAGGGCGCCTACCCGCCGTTCAACTCGGTCGATTCGACCGGCAAGCTGGTCGGCTTCGACATCGATATCGCCAATGCGCTCTGCGACAAGATGAAGGTCGAGTGCACCTTCGTCGCGCAGGACTGGGACGGCATCATTCCCGCCCTTCTGGCCAAGAAGTACGACGCCATCGTCGCCTCGATGTCGATCACCGACGAGCGCAAGCAGAAGGTGGCGTTTACCGACCCCTACTACCTGACGCCGGGCAACTTCATCGCGCCGAAGGACAGCAAGATCACCGACATCACGCCGGCCGGGATGAAGGGCAAGATCATCGGCGCCCAGTCCGCCACCACCGGCGCGACCTATCTCGAAGACAAGTACAAGGATTCCGAGATCAAGCTCTATCCGACCCAGGACGAGGCCAATGCCGACCTCGCCAGCGGCCGGCTCGACGCCGTGCTGGCCGACAAGTTCGTGCTCTATGAATGGCTGGAGAAGACCGACGCCGGCAAGTGCTGCGCCTTCGTCGGGGCCGACCTCTCCGACGTCAACCCGGACGGCACCGGCATCGCCGTGCGCCAGGAGGACAACGAGCTGCGCGAGGCCCTCAACAAGGCGATCAAGGAAATCGTCGCCGACGGCACCTACAAGAAGATCAACGACAAGTACTTCCCGTTCCCGATCAACTGACGGAACGCGCCATTCTCCGGCGCGGCGGGATCGCCTGCCGCGCCGTTCTCCGTTCCAGCCAACTTGTGTGTGTGTCAATGAAAGCCGATACCATCGTCCTCGGCGCCGGCATCGTCGGCGTCTCGGTCGCCCTTCATCTCGCCCTGCGCGGGCGCTCCGTCGTCCTGGTCGACCGTCGCGGTCCCGGCGAGGAGACCTCCTATGGCAATGCCGGCCTTATCGAGCGCGCCTCGATTTATCCGGTCGCCTTCCCGCACAGCCTGAGCGCGCTGATCGACGTCGCGCTCAAGCGCAATCCGGGCGCGAACTACCACTGGAGCGCGCTGCCGGCGCTGGCGCCGTGGATGTATCAATACTGGAAGGCGTCCGCCCCCGCGCGCATTCTCGACTATGCCCGCACCATCGAGAAGCTGCTCTCGCGCACCATCGAGGAGCACAATCATCTCGCCGGCCCCGCCGGGGCCATGCACTATTTCCGCGAGGGCGGCTGGCTCAAGCTCTACCGCACCGAGGCCGGGCTCGCCAATGAGCGCACCGAGTTCGCGCTCGCGCGCAAATACGGGTTGAACCCGCGCGAGCTCAGCGTCGACGAGGCGCTGGCGGTCGAGCCCTCGCTGCGCCCGGTCTTCACCGGCGCGGTGTTGTGGGAGGATCCGCATTCCGCCTCGAATCCCGGTGCCGTAACGCAGGCCTATGCCGCGTATTTCCAGTCGCTGGGCGGGCGGATCGTCACCGGCGACGCCCGCACGCTGAAGCGCGGCGGCGCGGGCTGGAAGGTGACGACGGCCGAGGGCGAGATCGAGGCGGCCGACGCCGTGGTGGCGCTCGGCCCGTGGGCGATGGACGTGCTGTCGCCGCTGGGCGTCCGGCTGCCGCTGGCGGTGAAGCGCGGCTATCACATGCATTACCGCGCCGAGGGCAATGCCGGCCTCAAGCGCCCGGTGCTCGACGAGGAGGGCGGTTATGTCATCACACCGATGGAGCAGGGCATCCGCCTGACCACCGGCGTCGAGTTCGCGAACCGCGATGCGCCAAAGACCCCGGTCCAGCTCGCGGTCACCGAAAAGCTGGCGCGCGGCCTGTTCCCGCTGGGCGAGCGGCTGGAGCCCGAACCATGGATGGGGTGCCGCCCGGCCTTTCCGGACATGCTGCCGGTCATCGGCCCGGCGCCGGGGCAGAACGGGCTGTGGCTCGCCATTGGCCACCAGCATCTCGGCTTCACGCTGGGGCCGATAACCGGGCGGCTGCTGGCGGAGATGATGAACGGCCATACGCCGTGCACCGATCCCGCGCCGTTCGCGGCGACGCGGTTCGCCTGATCCGGCGCGCGTGACCCGACGCCGGCGCGGTCGTCAGATGGCGCCGGCGGCGTTGAACACCTGGCCGAGGATGGAGAGTTCCTGGCCGCTGGTCGGCGTGGTGCGCGACACGAAGTCGAACACCTTGCCATCCTTCAGCCCGTAATCGGCGATGCGGGTGACGCGCTTGTCCTTGGGGTCGAAATAGACCGCCATCACCCGCTGCTCGATCACCTCCGGGCGCAGGAACATGACCTTCTTGGTCTTCTGCGAGATGTAATAGAACACCTCGCCGTCCACGGTGGCCACGGTCGAGGGCGTGCCGAGCACGAGGAGCACCTGCTCCTGGCTGGAGCCGACCGGCACCTGTTCGAGCGCACCTTCCGTCGGCACATAGCCGCGCTGCTGCTCGGAGACGAAGCCGGTGGGGGTGCGGGTGAGGCCGAGACTGGCGGTGGGCGTGGGCAGCTCGCCGGAACATGCCGCGAGGCCGAGGCTCGCCATGGCGACGACCGCAAGCCGCCGTGCCGCAAGCCGCCGCGCTGGCGTCCCGGCCTTTTCCATCCTGCCCAACCCTGCCATCTACCAAACTCCCGTCGCCACTGCGTCCGTTCGTCCTGCGAAAAAGCACAGGCCGACCCGATGTTGCAACTCTCGATGCATCATGAGGTGACAGCGCTGTCAGAACCCTGCGGCCGCTGCACGCCCGTCCGCGCCACTTGCCACCGGCCGCCGCGCGCGCTAACCCGCCTCGCGACACTCGCAATGACAGCGGCAACGAGGCAGGAGCCGGCCATGATTCTGCGCTTCTTCCGCCGGAACGACGGACGCGAGAGCATCCAGCGGCTCTATGGCGCGATCGTGGCGCATTCGCGCGATCCCGGCTTCTACACGGATTTCGAGGTCCCCGACACCATCGAGGGGCGGTTCGAGATGATCGTGCTGCACGCCTTCCTGCTGTTTCACCGCCTGAAGGGCGAGGACGAGGCGCGCCGCGAGCTGGGGCAGCGCGTGTTCGACACGTTCTGCGCCGACATGGACGCCAATCTGCGCGAGATGGGCGTGGGCGACCTCACCGTGCCGAAGAAAATGAAGCGCGTCGCCGAGGCTTTTTATGGCCGCGTCGGGGTTTATGATGAGGCGCTCGCCTCGGGCGACGAGGCAGTGCTGGCGCAGGCGCTGCTGCGCAACGTCTACGGCTCGCAGGCCGAGCGCACGACCGAGGCCGCCGCGCTCGCCGCCTGCATCCGGCAACGGGTCGCGGCGCTGGCCGCTGTACCATTCGAGGTTTTCGCCGGGGGCGAGCTGCCGCTGCCGCCGCTCGGCCCCGCTGACACGGAGACGATTGTCCCATGAGCCAAGCTTCTGAGCCGCACACCTCTCCGCTGTCCCAGCCGGTGCTGGTTGCCAGCCTGCCCGATACCGGCTCGACCTTCCGCGTCGAGCCGGACGAGGCGGCGCGCGCGGCGCTGGCCCGCGAGTTCGGCATTCCCGCCATTTCCGCCTTCAAGGCGAAGGTCACGCTGGTTCCCGGCTCGCGCGGCTGCGTGCGGGCGGAAGGGCGCGTCGAGGCCGTGGTGCGCCAGGTCTGCGTGGTGACGCTGGAGGAATTCGACACGTCGGTCTCCGAGGAGATCGACGTGACGTTCGCTCCCGAGGACCAGCTGCCGGAGATCCGTCCCGGCGCGGAGATCGACGTGAGCGAGCTGGACCTGCCCGACCCGCTGGTCGACGGCACGGTCGATGTCGGCGCGGTGGCGGCGGAGTTCCTCGCCCTCGCGCTCGACCCCTATCCGCGCAAGCCCGGCGCCGAGTTCAAGCGGGTCGAGGAACTGCCGGACGAGCAGCTCTCGCCCTTCGCCGCGCTGGCGAAGTTGCGGGACGGAGACAAGGAGTGATCGCTCCTGTTGCTGTGACGGGCCGAGAGGCTATTGTCAGGGACGATCAACTGAGGCATGCCCTCTGCCGGCGGCTGCGTGCCGCGCGACCTTCCTGTTGCAACGAGATCAGACCGGCTTGATGTCTTCTTCCGTCCGAATAGCGCTCGACGTCATGGGCGGAGATCACGGTGCCGACGTGGTGCTGCCCGGCGCCGAGATCGCTCTTATCCGTCACCCGGATATCCGCTTCCTGCTGTTCGGTGATGCCGCGCTCATCGCCCGGCATCTCGCCGCGCGCCCGAAGCTTGCGGCGGCGAGCGAGGTGTTCGCCACCGAGGTTGTGGTGCAGATGGACGACAAGCCGAGCCAGGCGCTGCGCCGCGGCCGGCGCGTCTCCTCGATGTGGCAGGCGATCGACGCGGTGCGCATGGGCAAGGCCGATTGCGCCGTCTCTGCCGGCAATACCGGCGCGCTGATGGCCATGGCCAAGGTCAACCTGAAAACCATGTCCGGCATCTCCCGCCCCGCCATCGCCTGCCTGTGGCCGACCATGCGCGGCGAGAGCGTGGTGCTGGACGTGGGCGCGTCGATCGGCGCCAGCGCGCAACACCTCATCGACATGGCGGTGATGGGTGCCGCCATGGCGCGCATCGTGTTCGACATCGAGCGCCCGAGCGTCGGCCTGCTCAATGTCGGCGTCGAGGAGATCAAGGGCGTCGAGGAAGTGAAGGACGCCGCTGCCGCGCTGCGCGAGGCCGACTATCCCGGCCTCGATTATCGCGGCTTCGTCGAGGGCGACGACATCGGCCAGGGCAAGGTCGACGTGGTGGTGACGGAGGGGTTCTCCGGCAACATCGCGCTGAAGGCCGCCGAGGGCACGGCCAAGCAGGTGGCGGAGTTCCTGCGCGGCGCGATCCAGCGCAGCTTCATGGCCAGGATCGGCTATCTGTTCGCGCGCGGCGCCTTCCATGCGCTGCGCGAAAAGCTCGACCCGCGCAAGTCGAATGGCGGCGTGTTCCTCGGGCTGAACGGCGTGGTGATCAAGAGCCATGGCGGCACCGACGCCGAAGGTTTCGCCTCCGCCGTCGATATCGGCTACGACATGGTGCGCTACGAGCTGCTCTCGCGCATCGCGGCGGGCATTAACGGCCGTCCGCAGGCTTCCGGCTCCGGCTCCGGGGCCGGTGCGGATGGCGGGATTGGCGACGAGTTGCAGGTTTTATCGTGAGCATGATTCGATCCGTGGTGCGCGGTGTCGGCGCCTATCTGCCGGCGCACACCCTGACCAATGCCGACCTCGCGCAGATGGTGGACACGTCCGACGACTGGATCGTGCAGCGCACCGGCATCCGTGAGCGCCACATCGCGGCGGAAGGCGAGGTGACCTCCGACCTCGCGCTCAACGCCGCCCGCGCGGCGCTGGCCGATGCCGGGCTGGAGCCGGGCGACATCGACCTCATCGTGCTCGCCACTTCGACGCCCGACAACACCTTTCCGGCGACGGCGGTGTCGGTGCAGGCCGGGCTCGGCATCACCCATGGCGCGGCCTTCGACGTGCAGGCGGTGTGCTCGGGCTTCGTGTTCGCGCTGGCGACGGCGGACAATTTCCTCAAGTCCGGCAGCTTCAAGCGCGCGCTGGTGATCGGCGCCGAGACCTTCTCGCGCATCCTCGACTGGTCGGACCGCACCACCTGCGTGCTGTTCGGCGATGGCGCCGGCGCGCTGGTGCTGGAAGCCGTGCCCGCGACCGGCGCGGCGGACGAGCCGGGGATCATGACCACCCATCTGCGCTCGGACGGGCGCCACAAGAACAAGCTCTATGTCGATGGCGGCGTGTCCTCGACCAAGACCACCGGCTTCCTGCGCATGGAAGGCCGCGAGGTGTTTCGCTATGCCGTCGGCATGATCACCGACGTGATCGAGGACGCCTTCGCCGCCACCGGCGTCACCGCGCAGTCGCTGGACTGGTTCGTGCCGCATCAGGCCAACCGCCGCATCATCGACGCCAGCGCCAACAAGCTCGGCATCGCGGCGGAGAAGGTGGTGGTGACGGTGGATCATCACGGCAACACCTCGGCGGCGTCGATTCCGCTGGCGCTGGCCAGCGCCCATGCCGACGGACGCATCAAGCGCGGCGATATTGTCCTGCTGGAAGCGATGGGCGGCGGATTTACCTGGGGATCGGCGCTAATCCGCTGGTAGCACGGCGGTTCGGCGCGATGTGCCGTTGACCAGCGCGGGCGACGGCGCCTAGGTTGGCAGATGAATTAACGGACCGTTAAGGCGGCGAGGCGGAGACGAGCTATGGCGGGTCGTACCATTACCCGGGCGGACCTTTGCGAGGCAGTGTATCAGCGGGTCGGGCTGTCCCGTACGGAATCGGCCGCGCTGGTCGAGACGGTGCTATCGGAGATCGCCGATTGCGTCGCGCGGGGCGAGACGGTGAAGCTGTCCTCGTTCGGTTCTTTCGTGGTGCGCCAGAAGGGCGAGCGGGTCGGCCGCAATCCCAAGACCGGCGAAGAAGTGCCGATCGCGCCGCGCCGGGTCATGGTGTTCAAGCCGTCCAACATCCTCAAGCAGCAGATCAACGGCGAAACGCCGGACGCGTGAGGGCCGCGGCCCTGCTTTCGCCGGCATGTCGGGCGATTGAGAAGACACGGGAATCAATCGAGTGAGCATCGTTCGCGCGGCGAGATCGTTCCGATCCGGCCCGACGATGCGCCAGCCAGGAGCAGCCGAGCGTGGAGAAAGGCCCCGATGCCTTCCGCACGATCAGCGAGGTCGCGGATGATCTCGATCTTCCGCAGCATGTGCTGCGTTTCTGGGAGTCGCGCTTTCCGCAGATTCGCCCGCTAAAGCGCGGCGGTGGTCGCCGCTATTATCGCCCCGACGATGTGGAATTGCTGCGCGGCATCCGCCATCTCCTGTACGGGGAGGGCTACACCATCCGCGGCGTGCAGCGCATCCTCAAGGAGGAGGGCCCGCGCTACGTGCAGGCGATCTGGCGCGACGCGGAAGCCGATGCGCTGGCCGCGTCCGGCCTGAGCGAGGACGTCGAGGATTATTCGGTCGATGCCGGTCATCCGGCGGTCAGTCGCGAGCCCGCGCCGCGTTCGGGCGGGCTTGGCGGCTTCTTCAGCCTGCTGCCCTCGCGCCAGCGCGCCGCGCAGCCCGAGCCGGAACCGGAGCCGGAGGAGCCCGCGCCGCGCCGCGCCGCGCGCCGCCGTCCCGAGGCCGAGCCGGAATATCTGGAGCTGCCGCTGCTGCCGGATCTCGCCCCGCAGAGCCGCCCCGCGCGCGGGGAGCCGCGCATGGAGCCGCACCGGACGGAGCCGCCCCGCGCCGAGCCCCCCCGCATGGAGCCCGCGCCGCGCGCGGAGATGCTGCGCCGCGAGCCCTATGCGCCCGAGGCGGCCCGTCATGAGCCGGTTCGCCACGAGCCGGTGCGGCATGAACCTGTGCGTCACGATCCGCCTCGTGCCGAGCCGGTTCGGCCGCGCGTCGAGCCGCGCCCGCCGCAGGAACCCGGCGGGGAGGGGCGTGCCGGCTTCCCGTTCCGCGCGCTGACGCCGGAACCCGAGCCACAGGACGTGGACGAGACGGACTACGCGGACGAGACCGATTACGCGCCGGAGCCTTATGTGCCGGAGCCGCCGCCGCGTCCGGCTCCCGCCGCCGTCGCGCCGCTGCGCCCGATCCCGCTGCGCCCGGTCGAGGACACGCTGGCGCGCGAGGATATCCAGCGGCTGCAGGCGGCGCTCTACGAATTGCAGGAGTGCCGCCGTCTGCTCGACGACGCGCGCGAGGAAGGCTGAGCGCGACAGAGTAAGACGGCGCGAGGCTGCGGCCGGCGCTGTTCCGCGCCGTGCCGCCAGCTCGTCAGTGTTCAGTCGACGACGGCCAGGGAGACCTTGGCGACGCCGCGCTTGCGGAAGCCGAGCGTGTCGGCCGCGGCGGTCGAGACATCGATGACGCGCCCGCGCACGAAGGGGCCGCGATCATTGATACGCAGCACGACCGATTTTCCGTTGGATTCATTGGTGACCCGCACCTTGGTGCCGAAGGGCAGCGAGCGGTGCGCGGCGGTCATGGCCTGCGGGCTGTGCCGCTCGCCATTGGCGGTACGTCCGCCATAGCCGTAATACGACGCCATCCCCGACATGGCGGCGTTGGTGTTGGTAACGTTCTTCTTTGTGTCCGCGAAGGCCGCGTGTCCGGTGGTGGCGACGATGACGCCGGCGACCATCGCCAGGCGCGTGATCCGCCCCTTTTCCCAAGCCTGCAATACCCTCTTCCTTCTGAAGTTGCATCCAGCGGTCTGGATGAGAAGGAAATGTGTCGGGGTCTTAGCGATTATGCGGCAGGAATTTGAAAAGAGCGAACCATAGCTGGCATTACGCATAATATATGCGGCCAGTCGATCGCGGCTATATTTGCCTCATCGCGCTCAAAAGATAGGTATTTGCCTGCGCGCTGCAAGGCTTATACACAGTCGTGAACAGACAAGACGCATGCGCGTTTTCGCGTCATTCACGCATCAGCGGAAGATGGTTGCGGCGGGCTTTGGCGCGGGCTCTCGCCATAACGGCGCAATGGATTTGCCCGCCCCGCCAGTGCTATGGACCGGGACGTCACACGAGCCCGCCGAGGAGTTGCACGCCATGACCACCCAGAGCACCGCCGGCCAGAACGCGACCGGCAAGGCGCATCCCTCCGTCACGGCCGAGGTCGCCGGGCTGCTCGCGGCGCTCGGCGTGCCGGAGGCGCTGTGGAAGGGCGGCGCCCGTACGTCGCATTCGCCCATCACCGGCGAGGTGGTGGCGCAGGTGGCGGAAGCCTCCAAGGCCGAAGCTGAGGCGGCGGTCGCCCGTTCGCGCGAGGCCTTCGAGGCGTGGCGCACCGTGCCGGCTCCGCGTCGCGGCGAGTTGGTCCGCCTCATTGGCGAGGAGTTGCGCGCCCACAAGACCGAGCTCGGCCGGCTGGTGACGCTGGAAGCCGGCAAGATCGTCTCCGAGGGCCTCGGCGAGGTGCAGGAGATGATCGACATCTGCGATTTCGCCGTCGGCCTGTCGCGCCAGCTCTACGGCCTCACCATCGCTTCGGAGCGCCCCGGCCACCGCATGATGGAGACGTGGCACCCGATCGGGCCGGTCGGTATCATCACCGCCTTCAACTTCCCCGTCGCCGTGTGGTCGTGGAACGCGGCGCTGGCGCTGGTCTGCGGCGACAGCGTGATCTGGAAGCCGTCGGAGAAGACCCCGCTCACCGCGCTCGCGGTGCAGGCGCTGTTCGAGAAGGCGGCGAAGGTGTTCGGCGGCGTGCCGGAAGGGCTCTCGCAGGTGCTGGTCGGCGGCGCGGAGATCGGCGCGGTGCTGACCGACGATCCCCGCATCCCGGTGGTGTCCGCCACCGGCTCGACCCGCATGGGCCGCATCGTCGGCGAGCGGGTGGCGCGCCGTTTCGGCCGCTCCATTCTGGAACTTGGCGGCAACAACGCCGCCATCGTCTGCCCGTCCGCGGACCTCGACCTCGCGCTGCGTGGCATCGCCTTCGCCGCCATGGGCACGGCCGGCCAGCGCTGCACCACGCTGCGTCGCCTCATCGTCAATGAGGGCGTCTACGACACGCTGGTCCCGCGCCTCGCCAAGGCTTATGGCTCGGTGAGCATCGGTGACCCCCGCGAGGCCGGCACCCTCATCGGCCCGCTGATCGACAAGGCGGCGTTTGACGGCATGCAGGCGGCGCTGGAAGCCGCCCGCGCGGCTGGGGCCACCATCCACGGTGGCGAGCGTGTCGAGACCGGCGCGCCGGACGCCTATTATGTCCGGCCCGCGCTGGTGGAGATCGACGAGCAGGTCGAGATCTTGCGCCACGAGACTTTCGCGCCGATCCTCTATGTGCTGCGCGCCGGCGGCCTGCCCGAAGCCATCAAGCTGCAGAACGACGTGCCGCAGGGCCTGTCCTCCTCGATCTTCACCAACGACCTGCGCGAGGCCGAGGCCTTCGTCTCGGCTGAAGGTTCGGATTGCGGCATCGCCAATGTGAATATCGGGCCTTCGGGCGCGGAGATCGGCGGGGCGTTCGGCGGCGAGAAGGAAACCGGCGGCGGGCGTGAGGCCGGCTCGGATTCGTGGAAGGCCTATATGCGCCGCGCCACCAACACCATCAATTATTCCCGCGCCCTGCCGCTGGCTCAGGGCGTTTCTTTCGACATCGAGGACTGATCCTTACTCTCCCCAGCGCGTGACCACCTCGTCCAGCAATGGGCGAGGGCGGTCGGGCGCCACCATGCGCGGGCGCCCGACATGGAGGAAGCCGGCGATGCGTTCGCCCTGCCGCGCGCCCACCAGCGCGGCCGCCTCCGGGTCGCGGCCCGGCCATTTCAGCAGCCATTGCGTGGCAAAGCCCATGGCGCTCGCCGCCACCGTCAGCGCCATGCCGGCGGCCCCGGCGGAAAGCACCTGATTGAATTCCGGCACCTTGGCCGCCGGATCCGGCCGGCTCACCAGAACCACGGTGAGCGGCGCGCGGGAGAGGTACAGCGTCCACATATCGGCCTTGGCCGGCGGCAGTTCCGGATTCTGCGTGGCATAGAGCGCATCCAGCTGTTCGCCGAGCGCGCGCCGGGCCTCACCCTCGATCACGATGAAGCGCCACGGCACCAGCCGGCCGTGATCGGGCACCCGCGCGGCCAGCGTGAGCAGGCGCGCCAGTTCCGAAGGCGTTGGACCGGGCCCCGCCAGCGCGCGCAGCGGCACCGAGCGCCGCGCCTCCAGCCGCGCCAGCATCTCCTCGCTCGCCGGAATCTCCAGCGCCGCGGCGTCGTCGAGCGCAGGGGCGGAGGCGTGGCTGTGGTGGTTCATGGCGGGCTCCGGCGTGGCGCGACACCGGCAACTTTTCGCGGAGAGG
The DNA here is from genome assembly GCF_047501495.1 of Ancylobacter sp. G4_0304. Lineage (NCBI taxonomy): Bacteria > Pseudomonadati > Pseudomonadota > Alphaproteobacteria > Hyphomicrobiales > Xanthobacteraceae > Ancylobacter > Ancylobacter sp. G4_0304. Next base: position 134,747 of record NZ_JAZDRM010000003.1, read on the forward strand.
CGGGTTGTTGGCAAGGATAGAGGCGGCGAGGGGGAAACATGCTGACCATCATCATCCTGATCCTGGTCATTCTGCTGCTGGGCGGCGGCGTCTACGGACATCGCACCCACGGCCTGCGCGGCGTGCTCGTGGTGCTGGTGATCGCGCTGCTGGTGCTGGCGGTGCTCGGCTTTGTCAGCGACGAATTCGCGGTCGGGCCCGGCGTGGCACCGATCATGCACGAATGAACGGGCTTTCCCGCCCGGCCTGAATCGCCAACACTGCGGCCTCCGCAACAGGTCCCGGCTCGCCCCGCCATGTCGATCTTCTTTTGCGCCCTGCGTCGACAGTTCTCGAAATGGCGAGCGGGTGGTGCCGCGGCATTCATCGGCCTGGTCGCCGCCAGCGCGCCGGCTGCCGCCTTCCAGTGGCCGGATGATTATGTGACCCGCCTTCAGGCCCTCGCGCTGATCCAGACGCTGAATGCCGACCTGCTCGCCAACCCCAGCGCCACGCTGACGCTCGACCGCTGGTGCGGCGCGCACCGGCTCGCCGATCCGCCGACCATTGTGGCCGATCGCGTCACCGGGCAGGACAAGGCGCCGTCCGACGAGGTCCGCGCGCAGCTCAAAGTAGGCCCGGACGAGCCGGTGCGTTATCGCCGGGTGCGGCTGCGCTGCGGCGAGCATGTGCTCTCCGAGGCGGATAACTGGTATGTGCCGGCGCGGCTGACGGCGGAGATGAATCGCGAGCTCGACACCAGCGACACCTCCTTCGGCCGCGTGGTCCGCCCGCTCGGCTTCCGCCGCACCACCTTGTCGGCCAAGCTCTTGTGGCATCCGCTGCCGCCGGGCTGGGAGAATGGCGCGCCGCCGCCAGCGGGCGGGGAAACGCTGGCCATTCCCGATTTCCTGCTGGAGCACCGCGCGGTGCTGACCCTGCCCGACGGCACGCCGTTCAGCGCCCTGGTCGAAAGCTACCGCCGCGATGTGCTGGCCTTCCCGGCGCCCGCCGTACCGCTGGCGGGCAAATGAGCCGGCCGGTTTCCCGGACGCTTTCGGAGCTCCGCCGGCACACTGGCGCGGTTTGGCGTGGATTGATCGCCTTGTGCGGCTTGCGTCACGGCCGGCAAATGGCTAGAGAAGGCGCGCCTCACGGCGTCGGAGCGTAGCGCAGCCTGGTTAGCGCACTAGTCTGGGGGACTAGGGGTCGGAGGTTCAAATCCTCTCGCTCCGACCATTTCATTCTCGGTAAATCGCAAGGGCTTGCCGAAACGGGCGTCCGTCCGCCGCGTGGCCGTCCGCATTTCCCCGGCTGATTGACCCGACTCTTCGCCCCGCTTTAACGCGACGGAAACCATGCCGCGGCTCTAATCGCCGTCATGTGGAGCGATGGCAACAAGGCGTCCGGCGATTCTCCGACCTTCCCGAGGGAAGGCGAGGCCGGTGCTGTCGTGTCCGCGTCGCCCGTTCCGCCACAGGCCCGCGCGTCCGTGCTGCGCGCCCTGCGCCGCCATCTGATGGCCCCTGTACTGGCAGGCGCGGTCTGTGCCGCGGTCATGGTTCCGTTTACCGCCGCGCGCTATGCCTCCGAGGCGTTGCTGCGGGTCGAGGGGCGGCAGAACGAGTCGAGCCGCAGCCGGGTGCAGGTAATAGGCTCGCGCGAATTCGCCCGGCAGATTCTCGCCGACGCCGGACTGACGGCCCGCCTCCTGCCGCCGCCTCAGGCCACGGTGCGGCTCGCCGGGCTGTTCGGCGCGCCGCGTAGTCTGCCGGTCTCGCGCGAGACGCAGGCGCTGCGCGAGATCGAGGCCAATCTCACCGTGGTTCCGCTCGGCGAGGGGCGCGCCGCCATCAGCTATGTCGCGACCGACCCGCGCCTCGCCGCCGATGTCGCCAATGCCTTTGCCGACGGCTATCTGAAATTGCAGCAGACCACGACCGCGTTCAGCATGAACCCGCAGCCCGCACCGGCTACGCCGCGCGTGCTGGCGCGGGCCGAGCCGGCGGAGCTGCCGCTGCTGCCCCATCCCTGGATGCTCGTCGCCGGGGCTGGCATTGCCGGTTTCGTGCTGGCCTTCGCCGTTCAGGCGCTGGCGCGCCGCCGCCGCGCCGAGGTCCATGCGCTGGACCCGGCCGATGCCGTCGCCGCCCCCGCGCCGCAAGGCCATGCCCAACATCTGCCGTGGATCGGCAGCGAGGCCGAGGATGACGGTGCGGAGAGCGAGGCCGAGCCGCGCCGGCGCGTGTCCCGCGATGGCGAGCTGGCCGACCTCGCCCGCCTTGTCGAGCTGCGCGGCCCGGCGGCCGGGCTGGTGGTGGTCACCGGCCTTGGCCCCGAGGCGGGCGCGGCCGACTGCGCGCTGGCGCTCGGGCGCTCGCTGGCGGTGGAAAAGCGGGTGGTGATCGTGTGCCTCGACGTCGCGGCGCCGCAGCTCGACGGGCTGACGGCCGATCCGCGCGCCGCCGGCCTCACCGACCTGCTGTTCGGCGTCGCTAGCTTCTCCGATGTGATCCATCGCGAGACCGCCTCGCGCTGCCATGTCATTCCGCCTGGCCGCGGCGCGCGCGAGGCGGACGGGCTGGTATCGGCGGAACGGCTGGCGCTGATTCTGGGCGCGCTGGAGCGCACCTATGATCACGTCGTGGTGGCGGCGCCGCCGCTGAGCGAGGAAGAGGGTGCCGGCCGCCTCGCCGCGCTCCAGCCGACATTAATTCTGGTGACGCGGCCCGGCGGGCTCGCGACCGACGCGGTTCAGGCCTTCGACCGGCTGGCGTCCTGGGGCTTCGGCGACATTGCCATGGTGACCTTCACCGAGGCGCCGCCGCCCGGCTTCTCGCAGGCGGCGTGAGCGGCGCGCTACAGCGTGTCCGGCCGCCGGTCAAATTTCAGCATCCAGCGGATGAGCAGGCCGGCAGGAACGATCCAGCCGATGCCGAGCACGACATAGGCGAGGAACTGCCAGAACGCCGGCAGCACCGTGACCCGGCCCTGTGCCAGCGCCATCGCGCCGAGTGCCCAGCCGAGCACCAGGACGATCATCGCCAGCGTGCCGACCAGCTTGCGCCAGCGCGGCGGCAGGGCGGCGGAGGGGATGGCGGGGCGCTTGTCGGTCTCGGGCATGGCGGGTTCCGGCGGGACACAATGCCGCGCGCGGGACAAAACGCCCGTTGCGCGCGGGGAAACTGCTCTATAACCCTCGCCGCGCCGGGGAGGAAGCCACCAGAGGTGGCGCCTCCGGGAACGGATGGCCCGTGCGCGGGGGCAGGGCCGTCGCAATGCTGCAGGGAGCGCAGAGATGGCCCTCGATGTACCGGCCGTGGCGGCCGATGGGGTTTACGGGCGGACGACGGGCGACAGGTTCCGGCCGGTGCGGGCGTGGCTCTACCTCGTCGCCGCGATGATCATGCTGATGGTGGTGGTCGGCGGCGCGACGCGGCTGACCGAATCCGGCCTGTCCATCGTGGAATGGAAGCCGGTGACCGGGACGCTGCCGCCGCTGAGCGAAGCGGCCTGGCAGGTGGAATTCGAGAAATATCAGCAGATCCCGCAATATCAGCAGATCAACAAGGGCATGAGCCTCGATGAGTTCCGCACCATCTTCTGGTGGGAATGGGGGCACCGTCTGCTCGGCCGGCTGATCGGCTTCGTGTTTCTGTTGCCGTTCCTGTACTTCCTGTGGCGCGGCCTCGTCACCGGGCCGCTGCGCTGGAAGCTGGCCGGGCTGTTCGTGCTGGGCGGATTGCAGGGCGCGATCGGCTGGTGGATGGTGGCGTCCGGCCTGGTGGGGCGGGTGGATGTGAGCCAGTACCGGCTCGCCGTGCACCTGACGCTGGCCTGCGTGATCCTCGCCGCGACGGTGGCGACCGCTGCCGGGCTGAAGCCGGCGGGGGCGCAGGCCGCGCCCTCGCGCCGGGTGGCACTGGGCGGGAGCGTGTTGCTGGCCCTGATTCTGGTGCAGATCTTCCTCGGCGGCCTGGTCGCCGGGCTCGATGCCGGCCTCACCTACACCACCTGGCCGCTGATGGACGGACATATCATTCCGCCGGCGGCGAACCTGTTCGTGCAGCAGCCGCTGTGGCGGAACTTCTTCGAGAACGTGCTGACCGTGCAGTTCGACCATCGCATGCTCGCCTATGCGCTATGGGCGCTCGCGCTGCTGCACTGGCTGGACGCGCGGCGCGCGGGCGGCGTGGCGGCGCGGCGGGCCGCGCTGATCTTCGGCCTCGTCACCGCGCAAGCGTTCATCGGCATCATGACGCTGGTGCATCAGGTGCCGATCGATATCGCGCTGGCGCACCAGTTCGGCGCCACCGTGGTTCTGGTCGCAGTGACGGTGCATGTGGTGCGGCTGCGCGAGGCGGCGGGGCTGGCCGGGCATCACGCGCCGGCCTGAACCCGGCCGGTGCGGTTACACCCGCGTCGCGTTTCCGCGCATCCGTCCGCTATGGAGGCCTAGGACGAGGAAGCATCGTCCGGTTCACCAGGTCCCGCCGCTGCCGCAAGCTGACCTGCCGGTGACCGAGCCGCTCGTCACCTAACCGCTCATGACCGACCCGTCCGCGATCCGAGCCGCGCAAACCCTGGAGCGATCCGGCAAAACGGTGACGCGGCGGCGGTCGGAACGCGCAGTCGGACGAGGATCGTGGCGGCGATGGGAATTGTAGCTTCCTTCGGAATCCTAATGGAGCAGCCTCACGCGGCGGCGATCCGGTACGGCGGTGACGCGGCGGCCGGAGCAAGGTGGTCCGACAAGGACTGTGGCGGCGACGCCAACTGCCGCCTCTTTCGGAAGCCTAACGGAACAACCTCGCGCCGCCACGCGTGAACCGCGAATGCGGCGGCGATCCGAATAAACGTTGACGCGGCCGTCGAGCGCGCGGTCTGACCAGTATCGTGGCGGCGACGCGAACTGTCCCCTCGTTTGGAATCGTAACGCAACGGCCTCGCGCCGCAACGCGTGAACGGCGGATGTGGCGTCGATCCGGTACAGCGGTGACGCGGCGGCCGGAGCAAGGCGGTCCAACAAGGACCGTGGCGGCGACGGAAACCGTTGCTCCTAACGCAACGGCCTCGCGCCGCGACCCGTGAACCGCGAATGCGGCGGCCGTCGCGCTGCGCGCAGACATCCGGGACACGCAGGCGCTTGCTAGCGCAGGCCCGTCGGCCGGATGAGAGGGACGACGCACCTGACTGCCTTCGAAGAACGTGGCTTGGCGATGCGCAATCAGCCGCTTCGTCTTCGGTCCGCGCTTCATAAAAGTCGCGCGCTATCGAGCCTCACATTCCGGGCGTTCCACTGGGAGCCTTTGGCTCCGAAGCTCTCCGCTCCGGAGTCTCCCACTCCGGAGCCTCATGCGTCGAGCTTCCCGACTTCGACCTGCGCCAGCGCCACGTGCGGCCCGGCGGCCGGGCCTACAAACCAGCACGGGAGACGCGTTCCCGGCCTCAAGCCTTCCCTTTGCCCGCAGGACATCTCCATCGCCGCGCGGCTCACCATCCCGCCGCCGCCCGTCGATAGGCGATCTTCCTAGGGAGCCGGCATGCGTACGTACGGTTTTCCGCCAAATGCCGCCGGCAAGAAGCCGGAAGCGCTACCGCCGAGCCGAACGAGGCAGACCCGGTATCGACATGGCAGCCCGTTGCACGCACCTGTTCCGCCGCTCTATGTCGCCCCGCAATCCTCTATCTACTCCGCCGCCTGCTTTCCGCGCTTGACCGGGCGGCGCGCCAGCACCTCGGCGAGGAAACGGCCGGTGTGGCTGCGTGGCTCCTTGGCGATCGCCTCCGGCGTGCCGACCGCAACGATCTCGCCACCGCCATCGCCGCCTTCCGGCCCGAGGTCGATCACCCAGTCTGCGGTCTTGATGACCTCCAGATTGTGCTCGATCACCACCACCGTGTTGCCCTGCTCGACCAGTTCGTGCAGCACTTCCATCAGCTTGGCGACGTCATGGAAATGCAGGCCGGTGGTTGGCTCGTCGAGGATATAGAGCGTGCGCCCGGTGGCGCGGCGCGACAGTTCCTTGGAAAGCTTGACCCGCTGCGCCTCGCCGCCCGACAGCGTATTGGCCTGCTGGCCGACATGGATATAGCCGAGCCCGACGCGCGAGAGCGTCTCCAGCTTCTCGCGCACCGCCGGCACCGCCTTGAAGAACTCCGCGCCCTCGTCGACCGTCATGTCCAGCACGTCGGCGATCGACTTGTTCTTGAAAGCGACCTCCAGCGTCTCGCGATTGTAGCGCTTGCCCTTGCAGACGTCGCAGGTGACGTAGACATCGGGCAGGAAGTGCATCTCGATCTTGATGACGCCGTCGCCCTGGCAGGCTTCGCAGCGCCCGCCCTTCACGTTGAACGAAAAGCGCCCGGGCCCATAGCCCCGCGCCTTGGCCTCCGGCAGGCCGGCGAACCACTCGCGGATCGGTGTGAAGGCGCCGGTATAGGTCGCCGGGTTGGAGCGTGGGGTGCGGCCGATCGGCGACTGGTCGATGTCGATCACCTTGTCGAGGTGCTCCAGCCCCTCAAGCCGGTCATGCGGGGCGGGGGGCTCGGAGGCGCCGTTGAGCCGGCGGGCGACCGCCTTGTAGAGCGTGTCGAGCAGCAGGGTCGACTTGCCGCCGCCCGAGACGCCGGTGACCGCGGTGAACAGGCCGAGCGGCACCTCGGCGGTGACGTTCTTGAGGTTGTTCCCGCGCGCGCCGACGATGCGGAGCTGGCGCTTCGGGTCGGGCTTGCGGCGCTTGGGCACCGGCACGCTGAGCGCGCCGGTCAGGTACTTGCCGGTCAGCGACGCCGGGTCGGCGAGGATCTGCTTCGGCGTGCCCTGCGAGACGATGCGCCCGCCATTCACCCCGGCGCCGGGGCCGACATCGACCACATAATCAGCCGAGAGGATGGCGTCCTCGTCATGCTCGACCACGATCACCGTGTTGCCGAGGTCTCGCAGTCGGCGCAGCGTGCCGAGCAGCCGCTCATTGTCGCGCTGGTGCAGGCCGATCGACGGCTCGTCCAGCACATAGAGCACGCCGGTCAGGCCGGAGCCGATCTGCGAGGCGAGGCGGATGCGCTGGCTCTCGCCACCGGACAGAGTGCCGGAGGCGCGGGCGAGCGTGAGATAATCCAGCCCGACATCGAGCAGGAAAGCGAGGCGATCGCGGATTTCCTTGAGGATGCGGACCGCGATCTCGTTCTGCTTGTCGGTGAGCTGGCCGGGCAGGGCGGCAAACCACTCCAGCGCCGCGCGCACGGAAAGCTCGGCGGCCTGGCCGATATGCCGCCCGGCGATCTTCACCGCCAGCGCTTCGGGCTTCAGCCGATAGCCGTGGCAGGCGGCGCAGGGCACGGCGGAGAAATACTTGCCGATCTCCTCGCGCGCCCAGTCGCTGTCGGTCTCGCGCCAGCGCCGCTCCAGATTGTTGACAAGGCCCTCATAGGTCTTGGTGGTCTCATAGGCCCGCATGCCGTCGTCATAGACGAAGGTCACCTGCTCGATGCCCGAGCCGTACAGCAGCACATCGCGCGCCCGCGAGGGCAGCTCGGACCACGGCACGGTCAGCTTGAAGCCGTAATGCTTGGCGAGCGCGGCCAGCGTCTGGCCGTAATAGGGCGAGGAGGACTTCGCCCAGGGCGCCAGCGCGCCCTGTTTGAGGCTTCGCGAAGTGTCCGGCACCACCAGTTCGGGATCGATCTTGCTCTCGTGGCCGAGCCCGTCGCAGGTTGGGCAGGCGCCGAACGGGTTGTTGAAGGAGAATAGCCGTGGCTCGATCTCGGGGATGGTGAAGCCGGAGACTGGGCAGGCGAACTTCTCCGAGAACACGATGCGGCGGGCCTCGCCGTTCTCCTCCTTCTCGTCGGCAAACTCGATCACCGCGATTCCGTCAGCAAGGCCCAGCGCGGTCTCGAAACTGTCGGCCAGGCGGCTGGCAATGTCGGCGCGCACCACCAGCCGGTCCACCACCACGTCGATATCGTGCTTGAACTTCTTGTCGAGCGCCGGCGCGTCAGCGATCTCATGGAAGGTGCCGTCGATCTTGACGCGCTGGAACCCCTTCTTCTGGAACTCCGCGAGTTCCTTGCGGTATTCGCCCTTGCGCCCGCGCACCACCGGCGCCAGCAGGTAGAGCCGGGTCTTCTCCGGCAGCGCCAGCACGCGGTCGACCATCTGGCTCACCGTCTGGCTTTCGATCGGCAGGCCGGTGGCGGGGGAGTAGGGCACGCCGACGCGCGCCCAGAGCAGGCGCATATAGTCGTAAATCTCCGTCACCGTGCCGACGGTCGATCGCGGATTCTTCGAGGTGGTCTTCTGCTCGATGGAAATCGCCGGCGACAGGCCGTCGATCTGGTCGACATCCGGCTTCTGCATCATCTCCAGAAACTGGCGCGCATAGGCCGAAAGGCTCTCGACATAGCGGCGCTGGCCCTCGGCATAGATGGTGTCGAAGGCGAGCGAGGATTTGCCGGAGCCGGACAGGCCGGTGAACACCACGAGGCTGTCGCGCGGAATCTCAAGGTCGACATTCTTGAGATTGTGCTCGCGTGCGCCCCGCACGACGATCGATCGGGCGTCACGACGCGGCGGATCCACGCGGTCCTGCATTGGAATGTCTTCTTTCGCGAACGAGCAAGGGAAGGCCGGCCGGAAACGTCCCGGCGCGACACTCCCTTATAAAGGAAGGCCGGCGCCGCTTTGCAACATCGCAACCGCGAGCGTCGCCGCCGCGAGCATGCCGGCGGCGAAGGTGCAGGCGGCGCCCATATGGTCGGCGGTTGCATGGTCGCGCGCCCGCAGCGTCGCGGCACGGGCGCGGGTGTCGAGGGGAGAGCCGTTAAAAGACCGGGCGGGAGCGTGTCGCATGGTGCTGCCTGAAATGCGTGAAAGCCGCGTCATTTGCCGTTGCCAGCAAATAAGCATGGTGGTAGGAACAAAACAAGAACAATTTTCCTTCGCCTTTCCCCCGCCGCATCCGACCAATATGTGGACAGCACGGGGCCGGGAGGGGCGTCGGGCGGGCGCGTGGTTTATGGTATGGCGACAGGTCCGCTTTTGCGCGGATGACGGGCTGTGGAGGACGGAATGGCGGGCAGCGTCAACAAAGTGATCCTGGTCGGCAATCTGGGCCGCGACCCGGAAGTGCGGACCTTCCAGAATGGCGGGCGGGTGTGCAATTTGCGCATCGCGACCTCGGAGACCTGGCGCGACAAGGCGTCGGGCGAACGGCGCGAGCGTACCGAATGGCACAGCGTGGTGATTTTCAACGAGAACCTGCTGCGCATCGCCGAGCAGTATCTGCGCAAGGGCACCAAGGTTTACATCGAGGGCCAGCTCGAGACCCGCAAGGCGACGGACCAGTCCGGCGGCGAGCGCTATTTCACCGAAGTCGTGCTGCGCCAGTTCCGCGGCGAACTGACCATTCTCGACAGCCGTGGCGGCGGCGCCTCAGAGGGCGGTGACGATTACGGCGCGAGCAGCGGGGGCGATTTCGGCTCGGGCGGTTCGCAGAGCTTCGGCGGCGGTTCCTCCGGTCGGTCGTTCGGCGGCGAGCGCAAGCCGGCGGCGGTGAGCGGTGGGGGCGGAGGCTCGCGCTTCGGTGGCGGCAGCAGCAGTGGCGGCGGCGACCTGGACGACGAAATCCCGTTCTGATCGCGCGGCCTGCTCGGCCTGCCTGTGCGCCGCGGGGCGGGGCGTGCTCACCACCGGAACGGCTCGGCCGTCGGCGCGTGCGGCTCTGCTGGTGCGGTAATCGGGCGAGCGCTGCGGAGCGGGCTGAGGCGCCGGTGCGGGCGTCAACGAGCAGTGTCAATCGCCGGCAGGGTCCGTCGGCAAGGGCATTCAGGCCGGGGACACTCCGGTATGCTGTTCAGGCCGGTGGCGCGCATTCGTTGGCGGCATTGCGGGAGCACGATGACGGGTGAGGTTGGAACTCAGCCCGTCGATCCGGCTTTCGAGGTGGTGCGACGGGATCGCGTGCAAGTGTCGTGAGCGTTGCAAGTGTCGTGAGCGTTGCAAGTGTCGTGAGAAGGAGACGGATCTGATGACGCTGGCGCCTTTGCTTGATGCGTCGCTGCCGATCCGCATCCATGCCTTCGCGGCGCTGGCGGCGCTGGGGCTTGGTACACTCCAGCTTCTGGCGCCGAAAGGCACCGGGCCGCATCGCGCGCTGGGCTGGGCCTGGACGACGTTGATGGCCGTGGTGGCGCTCTCCTCGTTCCTGATCCATGAGATGCGCTGGATCGGTCCTTTCGGTCCGATCCATCTGCTCTCGCTCTATGTGGTCTGGGCGCTGCCGATGGCGGTGTACCGCGCCCGTCAGGGCGATATCACGCGCCATGAGAACGGCATGCGCGGCCTGTTCTTGGGCGGCCTCGTACTGGCCGGGCTGTTCACCCTGTGGCCGGGGCGGATCATGAATGCCGTGGTGTTCGGCAATTGAGACGCGCGGTCAGCTCAGGAAGGCGGCGCGGATGCCGTCGATGACGAACTGGACTGCCAGCGCCGCCAGCAGCACGCCGAGCAGGCGCGAGAGGATGGCGTTGCCGGTGACGCCGAGCAGCCGGTCCATCCGCTCGGCGGCGAGATAGACCGCAAGGCTCGCGGCGACCACGAGAACAGTGATGGCGAACAGCATCGCCAGCTTGGCCGGGTCGCCTTTGGCCTCGCCGGCCAGCAGCATCATCGCGGTGATGGCGCCGGGGCCGGCCATCAGCGGAATGGCGAGTGGGAACACCGCGAGGTTCCGCAAAAGGCTGTCGCGCGCCATGGTCTCGCCGGGATCGATGCGCCGCTCGTGACGCTGGCCGAACACCATCTCGAACGAGATGGTGAACAGCAGCAGCCCGCCGGCAATGCGGAAGGCCGGCAGGGTGATGCCCAGCGCGTGCAGCATCGGTGCGCCCACCACCCCGAAAACCACCAATATGCCGAGCGCGATGCCGGAGGAGCGCCAGGCGACCACTCGCCGCTCCTCGCGCGAGAGGCCGCCGGTCACCGCGAGGAAGATCGGCGCGAGGCCGATGGGATCGATCACCACCAGCATGGTGATGGCGGCGGAGATCAGATAATCCAGCATGTCGGCCCCTGTTTGCGGCCCGATGCGGGCCCGCGCCGGGCGGACTTAGCAAGCCCCGCGCCAGCCCCAGAAGAGCACACCGCGCGCATCTTCGGGAGGGCTCGACGCCACGGTTCCGCCACGTTCGCGCGCCCTCTCGGAGTAGCGGCTATAACGCATTGAAAATAATGGCGTTTTTTGAGAGGTTCCAGCGCTCTCGGGCTGGTGTCCGGGAGCGGAATCGGCTAGACAGTCACACTTGTTCCGCAACCACGGAAAGTCGATTCCTTGTCTGATTCCGATACCTCTAAGCCGGAGGACGGCGGTCCCTCGGACATCCGGCCCGTCTCGATCACCGACGAGCTCTCGCGCAGCTATCTCGACTATGCGATGAGCGTGATCGTTTCCCGCGCGCTGCCGGATGTGCGCGACGGTCTGAAGCCGGTGCATCGGCGCATCCTGTTCTCGATGCGCGAGAACAATTACACGCCCGAGCGTGCCTATAACAAATCCGCCCGCGTCACCGGCGATACGATGGGTAAGTACCATCCGCACGGCAACCAGGCGATCTACGATGCGCTGGTGCGGCTGGCGCAGGATTTCTCGATGCGCCTGCCGCTGATCGACGGGCAGGGCAATTTCGGCTCGGTCGACGGCGACCCCCCGGCGGCGGAACGCTACACCGAGGTGCGCCTGGCCAAGCCGGCAATGACGCTGCTGGACGACCTCGACAAGGACACGGTCGATTTCCAGGAGAATTATGACGGGCGCGAGCAGGAGCCCACCGCGCTCCCTGCCCGGTTCCCCAATCTTCTGGTCAACGGCGCCGGCGGCATCGCGGTCGGCATGGCGACCAATATCCCGCCGCATAATCTCGGCGAGGTGGTCGATGCCTGCGTCGCGCTGATCGACGAGCCCGCGCTGGAGGTCGAGCGGCTGCTGGACATCATCCACGGCCCGGATTTCCCCACCGGCGCGCTCATCCTCGGCCGCAGCGGCATTCGGCAGGCCTATATGACGGGCCGCGGCTCGATCGTGATGCGCTCGCGCGCCACGGTGGAGAACATCCGCAAGGACCGCGAAGCGATCATCATCACCGAGATTCCCTATCAGGTGAACAAGGCGACGATGATCGAGCGCATGGCCGAGCTGGTGCGCGAGAAGCGGCTGGAGGGCATCTCCGAGATCCGTGACGAGTCCTCCCGCGAGGGCATGCGCATCGTCATCGAGGTCAAGCGCGACGCGCAGGGCGATGTCGTCCTCAACAACCTTTATCGCATGACCGCGCTGCAGACCTCGTTCGGCGCCAATATGGTGGCGCTGAACGGCGGCAAGCCGGCGCTGATGACGCTGCACGACCTGCTGACCGCCTTCATCGCCTTCCGCGAGGAAGTGGTTAGCCGGCGCACCAAATTCCTGCTGCGCAAGGCGCGCGACCGGGCGCATGTGTTGGTCGGTCTCGCCATCGCGGTCGCCAATATCGATGAGGTGATCCGCACCATCCGCACCTCGCCGGACCCCGCGACCGCCCGCGACCTCTTGATGAACCGCGACTGGCCGGCGGCCGATGTCGCCCCGCTGATCGCGCTGATCGACGATCCGCGTCATCGGCTCGGGCCGGACGATACCTATCGCCTCTCCGCCGAACAGGCGCGCGCGATTCTCGACCTGCGCCTGCAGCGGCTCACCGCGCTGGGGCGTGACGAGATCGCCGACGAGCTCGACAAGATCGCCGCGGAGATCCGCGAATATCTCGACATCCTTGCCAGCCGCGCGCGGATCTATGAGATCGTCAAGGACGAACTCCTTGCGGTGAAAGCTGAATTCGGCACGCCGCGTCGCACCGAGATCACCGAAGCCGAGGGCGATTTCGAGGATGAGGACCTGATCGCGCGCGAGGACATGGTGGTCACCGTGTCCCATGCCGGTTACGTCAAGCGCGTACCGCTTTCCACCTATCGGGCGCAGCGGCGCGGCGGCAAGGGTCGCTCGGGCATGCAGACGCGCGACGAGGATTTCGTCACCCGCCTGTTCGTCGCCTCCACCCACGCCCCGGTGCTGTTCTTCTCCTCCAAGGGGCAGGTCTACAAGCTCAAGGTCTGGCGCTTGCCGCTGGCGGCCCCGCAGGCGCGCGGCAAGGCGCTGGTGAACATCCTCCCGCTCGACGCGGATGAGCGCATCACCTCGATCATGGCGCTGCCGGACGAGGAGACGTGGAGCCGGCTACAGATCATGTTCGCCACCACGGGCGGCACGGTGCGTCGCAACGAGCTGTCGGACTTCACCAATGTGAACCGGAACGGCAAGATCGCGATGAAGCTGGAGGAGGGCGAGTCCATCGCCGACGTCCAGCTCTGCACCGAGGACGACGATGTGGTGCTCACCAGCGCCAGGGGGCAGTGCATCCGCTTCCCGGTCACCGAGGTTCGCGTGTTCAAGGGCCGCGATTCCATGGGCGTGCGCGGCATCCAGCTCGACGATGGCGACCGCATGATCTCGATGGCGATCATCCGTCATGTCGCGGCCAGCGCCGAGGAGCGGGCCGCCTATATCAAGCTCGCCAACCAGGTGCGCCGCAGCCAGAACGCCGCCGAGACCGGAGCGGAAGAGGCGGCCGAGGCCGAGGTGGTGGATGTCGAGGAGGCAGGTGCCGACGAGGCCGGGCTCGCCGCCGCCAGCATCGACCAGGCCCGCTACATCGAGCTGGGCGCGGCCGAGCAGTTCATCCTCACCTTGTCGGAGAACGGTTACGGCAAGCGGTCCTCGTCCTATGAGTACCGCACCACCCGGCGCGGTGGTAAGGGCATCGTCGCCATGGCGGTGAACGACCGCAACGGGCCGCTGGTGGCGTCCTTCCCGGTGGAGGAGACCGACCAGATCATGCTGGTGACCGATGGCGGGCAGCTCATCCGCTGCCCGGTCAACGGCATCCGCATCGTCGGGCGCGGCAGCCAGGGCGTCATCGTGTTCGACACCGCCGAGGACGAGAAAGTGGTTTCGGTCGAGCGCGTCTCCGAGGAGGAGGGCGAGGACGAGCCCGGCGGCGAAGCAGAGGCCTGAGCCGCGGTCCCTTTGAACCTCATTGAAGGCGGCTTCGGCCGCCTTCAGTCATTTCAGCGATTGACGGAAGATCCGATGTCCGAATCCACGATGCGTCGTGTCTGCGTGTTTCTCGGCTCCAACAGCGGCAACCGGCCGGCCTATCGCGCGGCGGCAACCGCGCTCGGCACGGCGCTCGCCCGGCAGGGGCTCGGCCTTGTCTATGGCGGCGCCTCGGTCGGGCTGATGGGCGCGGTCGCCGATGCCGCGCTGTCGGCGGGCGGCGAGGTGATCGGCATCATCCCGCAGCGGCTGGTGGACAAGGAAGTCGCCCATCCCGGCCTGAGCGACCTGCGGATCGTGCAGTCCATGCACCAGCGCAAGGCGCTGATGGCCGAATTGTCGGATGCGTTCGTCGCGCTACCGGGCGGCGTCGGCACGCTGGAGGAGCTGTTCGAGGTGTGGACCTGGGCGCAGCTCGGCGGCCATGCCAAGCCCTGCGCGCTCTATAATGTCGAGGGCTATTACGACCAGCTGCTGGGCTTTCTCGACCATGTGGTCGACGAAGCCTTCATGAAGCCCGCCCATCGCGACATGCTGCTGGTGGCGGAGGAGCCGGGCGCGCTGATCGAGCGACTGCGCGCGTATCAGCCGCCGAACGTCACCAAATGGATCGCCGACCGCCATCGCTGAGCGGCGCACGGCTTGCGCGCCGACGCTTGCGCGGCTAACCCTTGCGCGCGCCCGCCGGCCCCGAGCCGTCGCGCGCATGCTGAACATCGCCGAAGCCGAGACCGCCCACGCAAACGACGCCACGGACACACCGCATGAGCGCCGACGCCATCGCCTTCTACCCCGGCTCCTTCGACCCGCCGACAAACGGCCATGTCGAGGTCGCCCGCGCCGCGGCGCGGCTGGCGGGAAAGCTCATCGTCGGCGTCGGCATCCATCCCGGCAAGACGCCGCTGTTCAGCGCGGCCGAGCGGCTGGAGATGCTGCGCGAGGTGTTCGCGCCGATCGCCGCCGCCGAGGGCGCGGCGCTGGAATGCCTGACCTTCGACAATCTCGTCGTCGACGCCGCCCGCGATCACGGCGCGACGCTGCTGATCCGCGGCCTGCGCGACGGCACCGATCTTGACTATGAGATGCAGATGGCGGGCATGAACGCCGTGCTGCGCCCCGAGGTGCAGACGGTTTTTCTGCCGGCCTCGCCGATTGCCCGCCCTATCACCGCCACCCTTGTCAGGCAGATCGCCCAGATGGGCGGCGATGTCTCGGCCTTCGTGCCGCCCGCCGTGCTGGACCGGCTGAAGGCGCGGTTCGGCCGCGCCCCCGCCTGACACGGCCTCCCGGTCCGCGTTCCTCAACGGAGTTCACCCATGGTCCGCAGCCTCTTCGCCGCCCTTGCCGTCAGCCTCGCCTTCGCCGTGCCGGCGAGCGCGCAGGCCCCCAAGATCCCGGCGAACGCCGATCCGCAGAACACGATCCTGATGGAGACCACCAAGGGTCCCGTCGTGATCGTGCTGCGCCCCGACGTGGCGCCCAAGCATGCCGAGCGCATCAAGACGCTCTCGCGCGAGGGCTTTTACAACAACGTGCCGTTCCACCGCGTCATCGAGGGCTTCATGGCCCAGACCGGCGACGGCCAGTATGGCAACGGCACGGGCGGCTCGCGCTACCCGGACCTGCCGGCGGAGTTCTCCAGCCTGCCGCACACCCGCGGCACGGTGGGCATGGCCCGCGCCTCCAGCCCGAACAGCGCCAATTCCCAGTTCTTCATCTGCTTCCAGGACTGCTCGTTCCTGAACGGCCAGTATACCGTGGTCGGTCAGGTGGTGTCGGGCATGGAGAACATCGACAAGATCAAGCGCGGCGAGCCGGTGGCGAACCCCGACAAGATCGTTTCCATGAAGGTCGCCGCCGACAAGTGAGCGGCGTTCCTTCGCGTAGCTGACGTTTTCCAAGGAGAAAAACCATGGCCGAAACCGCCAACTTCCTGCTGCTCGAAACCACGCAGGGTCCCGTCAAGATCAAGTTCCGCCCCGACCTCGCCCCGAACCATGTCGCGCGCATCGCCGAGCTGGCGACCGAGGGCTTCTATGACAACGTGCCGTTCCACCGCGTGATCGAGGGCTTCATGGCCCAGACCGGCGACGGCCAGCACGGCAACGGCACCGGCGGCTCGGGCAAGAAGCTGAAGGCCGAGTTCAACAAGGGCCGCCATGTGCGCGGCACGGCCTCCATGGCGCGCGCCCAGCACCCCGATTCCGGCGACAGCCAGTTCTTCATCTGCTTCGGCGATGCCTCCTTCCTCGACGGCCAGTACACCGTGTGGGGCGAAGTGGTCGAAGGCATGGAGAATGTCGACAAGGTGAAGCGCGGCGAGCCGGTGCGCAACCCGGACATGATCGTCAAGGCGAGCGTCTCGGCCGCCTGAGCATCGTCTCATCGTTGAGACCCGATCCCGGACGCGCGACGAGCGCGCTCCGGGATCGTTTTTTGAGAACGGCCCCCGGCCCGCGAAGGGCGCGGCGGATGACGGATGACGTGAATGCGTGTCGACCTGTTCGATTTCGAGCTGCCGCCCGAGCGGATCGCGCTGCGCCCGGTCTCGCCGCGCGACGCCGCGCGCCTGCTGGTGGTGCGGTCGGGGGGGAAACCCGAGCTTGAGGACCGTCACGTCCGCGACCTGCCGGAGTTGCTCAACCCCGGCGACGCGCTGGTGGTGAACGACACCCGCGTTGTTCCGGCCCGGCTCGACGGCGTCCGCCGGCGCGATACCTCGCAGGGCGAGGGCGTGCGGGTGGAAGCGATGCTGCACAAGCGGGTGTCGGGCGACACGTGGCTTGCGCTGGCGCGGCCGGGCAAGCGGCTGGCGGTCGGTGACACCATCGATTTTTCCCGCGCGGGCCATCCGCTCGCTGCCCGCATCGAGGCGAAAGGCGAGGGCGGTGAGGTCACGCTGCGCTTCGATCTGTCCGGCGCGGCGCTGGACGCCGCGATCGCCACGCTCGGCCATATCCCGCTGCCGCCCTATATCGCGGCCAAGCGCGAGGATGACGCGCGGGACCGCGCCGACTATCAGACCATGTTCGCGCACTATGAGGGCTCGGTCGCCGCGCCGACCGCCGGCCTGCACTTCACGCCCGAGCTGATCGAGCGGCTGGCCGCGCGCGGGGTCGAGACCCACCGCGTCACGCTCCATGTTGGCGCCGGCACCTTCCTGCCCGTGAAGGTCGACGACACCGAGGGCCATCGCATGCACGCGGAATGGGGCGAGGTGTCCGCCGCCACCGCCCGGGCGCTGAACGCGGTGAAGGCGCGCGGCGGGCGGGTGGTTACGGTCGGCACCACGGCGACGCGCCTGCTGGAAAGCGCGGCGCGCGAGGACGGCGCCTTGCACGAATGGCGCGGCGATACCGACATCTTCATCACGCCCGGCTACCGCTTCCGCTTCATCGACGGGATGATGACCAATTTCCACCTGCCGCGCTCGACGCTGGTTATGCTGATTGCCGCCTTCATCGGCCATGACGTGCAGAAGCGCGCCTACGCCCATGCCATCGCCGACGGCTATCGCTTCTATTCCTATGGCGACGCCAGTCTTTTGCTGCCAGAACCTCGCTCATGACCCAGCCTTTTGCCTATCATCTCAAGGCCACCGACGGGGCCGCGCGCCTCGGCGAGGTGGTCACCCCGCGCGGTATCATCCGCACGCCCGCCTTCATGCCGGTCGGCACCGCCGCGACGGTGAAGGGCATGTATCCCGAGCAGGTGCGCGAACTCGGCGCCGATATCGTGCTGGGCAACACTTATCATCTGATGCTGCGCCCCTCCGCCGAGCGGATCGCGGAGCTGGGCGGCCTGCATAAGTTCATGCGTTGGCCGTACCCGATCCTCACCGATTCCGGTGGGTTCCAGGTGATGTCGCTGGCGGCCCTGCGCAAGCTGAACGAGAAGGGCGTGACCTTCCGCTCGCATATTGACGGCGCCTATCACGAGATGTCGCCGGAGCGCTCGGTGGAGATCCAGGGCCTGCTCGGCTCCGACATCCAGATGCAGCTCGACGAATGCGTGCGCCTGCCGGCCGCGCCGGAAGAAGTGGCCCGTGCGCTGCGCCTGTCGCTGCGCTGGGCGGAGCGCTCGAAGAAGGCGTTCGAGGCGCAGCCGCCGGGCCGCGCGCTGTTCGGCATCGTGCAGGGCGGCGACGTGCCGGAGCTGCGCGAGGAATCCGCGCGCGGGCTCGTCGATATCGGTTTTCCCGGCTACTCCATCGGCGGGCTGGCGGTCGGCGAGCCGCAGGCGGTGATGCTCGGCATGATCGAGGTGGTCAACGCCATCCTGCCGCAGGACAAGCCGCGCTACCTCATGGGCGTCGGCACGCCGGACGACATCATCGAGGCGGTGGGGCGCGGCGTCGATATGTTCGACTGCGTGATGCCGACCCGCGCCGGGCGTCACGCGCTGGCCTTCACCCGCTTCGGCAAGATCAATCTGAAGAACGCACGCCACGCCAATGATCCGCGCCCGCTCGACGAGGCGAGCGACTGCCCGGCGGCGCGGGACTATTCGCGCGCCTATCTGCACCACCTCATCCGCTGCGACGAGATGCTGGGCTCGATGCTGCTGACCTGGGTGAACCTCGCCTATTACCAGACGCTGATGGCCGGCATCCGCGCCGCCATCGCGGAAGGGCGCTTCGAGGCGCACAAGGCCGAGGTCAAGGAAGGCTGGGCGCGCGGGGATATTCCGGCGCGCTGACCCTTGCGGGCAGACAGCAGGCGTGCCCAAACCAGAACGGCCGGACCCGCGAAGGTCCGGCCGTTCGTGTGTCCGGCGATGCCGGCTATCAGCCGTGCAGCTTGCCGGCGATGGTGGCGACATGCTTGCCCTGGAAGCGGGCGCCATCCAGTTCCACCTTGGAAGGCTGACGCGAGCCGTCGCCATCGGCGATGGTGGACGCGCCGTAGGGCGAGCCGCCCTTGATTTCGTCGACACCCATCTGGCCCTGGAAGGCGTAGGGCAGGCCGACCACGACCATGCCGTGATGCAGCAGGGTGGGCATGAAGCCGAGAATGGTGGATTCCTGGCCGCCATGCTGGGTGGCCGAGGAGGTGAACACCGAGCCGACCTTGCCGACAAGGCCGCCGGTGAACCAGAGGCCACCGGTCTGGTCGATAAAGGCGCGCATCTGCGAGGCGACCGTGCCGAAGCGGGTCGGCGCGCCGAAGATGATGGCGTCATAGTCCTTCAGCTCGTCGACAGTGGCGACCGGCGCCTTCTGGTCGAGCTTGAAGTGATTCTGCTGGGCGATTTCGGTCGGCACCGTCTCCGGCACGCGCTTCACCACCACCTCGGCACCCGCCTCGCGCGCGCCCTCGGCGACGGCCTCGGCCATCGTCTCAAGGTGTCCGTAGGTCGAATAATAGAGAACCAGAACCTTGGCCATTTGAACCAACTCCTCACATGGTATCCGGCGCGCCGTCGGGCGAGCCGTCGAATTCCTGGACACCAAGCTAGTCGCCCCGGCCGCGCATCGAAAGCGGTATGATCGACAGAGCATGTTTGCAGCGATGCAATGGCGGAGGCGAGGGCCGGGCGTGGACAGCTGGGGTTTGCCGCCACGTGAGTGGGTCTTCGTCTTGCGTTCTGGCTGCTAAACCCTTAAGCCCCGTTCCCGTGGGAGCCCGTAGCTCAGCCGGTAGAGCACGTGACTTTTAATCATGGGGTCTCGGGTTCGAATCCCGACGGGCTCACCACTTTCCCTTTACCTCTCCGGCGAATTCCTTCAACGTTCGGCGTGTCGCGGTTCGGCGTGGGTCGAGGCGGACGCGACGGGCCGTGCGCGCGGCTCGATACCCGGGGCGCCATGCCCTAGACCCGAAGTGGAAACCGTTCTCTATTCAGAGAATAAAGAACTAAGCTGGATTCGAGACGTTGGCCCATCATCCTATATTCAGTTCGTTTGCAAGCGTCGCATCCGTTGCCTCCGGCGAACACCTGTACGACTTCATCGGCTCGGCAACCCGGCTTTCCTTCAAGCGAGCCTGGGCTCCGCATGGCGGCAACGCCGAACGCGTGGTGCATCCGACCGCTCCACCGGTCGATGAGCACTATTTCGACTGGATCGGCCTGCTCACGGCAGTCGCGCGCGCCGATGGCGTGTTTCGCATGGCGGAACTCGGCGCCGGATGGGCGCCCTGGCTGGTCCGCGCGGCGCTGGCCAGCCGTCAGAGACCCCAGATCACCGGGCTGGAGCTGCTGGCGATCGAGGCCGATCCCGCCCACCATTCCTGGATCATCCAGCACTTTCTCGACAATGACATCGATCCGGTTGAGCACAGCATCGTCCATGGCGCGGTGAGTTCGCGTCCCGGCATGCTGAGCTTTCCCGCCGTCGTCGACCCGGACATCGATTACGGTGCGTCGCTGCGCGGCACGGCGCTGGCGACCGACACCATCGAGGTGCGCGGCTGGAGCGTCCCGGAAGTGCTGGCGCGGTTCTCCGGCCCGCTCGACTTCCTCCACGTCGACATTCAAGGCGCTGAATATGATTCCCTGCCGGCCGCCATGGACGCGCTCAAGGCCTCGGTAAAGTCGATCATGATCGGCACGCATCATCCCGACAGCAGCCACGACGCTCTGCTCGCGACCTTCCGAGACCATGGCTGGCGCGAAGTGCTGGTGTTTCCACGCAACAGCGTCAACCAGACGCCCTGGGGCGAGATCAAGACCAATGACGGGTTTCTGCTGTTCGAGAACCCGGACTTCGTCGCCTCGGCCGGCTGAGGAGCCTGCGGTCCGTCTGGGACAGTCGCCCAGCTGTCCGGCTGCCTATCACCGCATGGGGCCATGCCCTTTTCCGGCGCATCGCCGCGACCCGATGGTCGTGGCCATGCCATCCGAATATCACCCGCTTTTCTGCAAAGCTCCGCCTCCGCACAGGGGCGGCGGATTATCGGAGCAGCGCAAAAAGAGGCGGATCAGACGCCCCATCTCAACAGTAAAGTGTCGCAAGTCACCCTTACATCCTTGCGACGGCTACAAAATGCGCCACGTGACCAACATTGTACTGATGTTCTCACGTTGAACAGAGGTTGTGCCGAGAAGAAGCGTCGACAATTGTTTGAGAATGGTGTGATATCGGTAGCATGTTCCCCGTTTTCTAGATCGAACTCATGCCCGCACCGGCCCGATCAGGCGTTGACGAGCTGGCGTCCGCCCTCCGCGCGGACATGGCCGGCTTTCTGGCGATCGGCGTCTTCAGCGTCTTCGTCAATCTTCTGGTCCTGACCGGCCCGCTCTTCATGCTGCAGGTCTACGACCGGGTCCTGCCGTCGCGTTCGGAAGCGACGCTGGTGGTGCTCGTCGGCCTGGTGGTCGGGCTCTACTTCGCCATGGGGCTGCTCGACCATATTCGCGGCCGCCTCGCCGCGCGCATCGGCGCGCGGTTTCAGGAGCGGTTCGACGGGCGCGTGTTCCAGGCCCAGATCAACCGGACCATGCTGGAAGCGCAGGGCGTCGGCGCATCTTCCGCCGCGCGCGATCTCGAAGCCATCCAGAAGATGCTGGCTTCGCCGGCGGTGTTCATCGTGTTCGATGTGCCGTGGACGCCGTTTTTTCTCTTCGTCATCTATGTATTTCACCCGCTGATGGGGCTTCTGGGCGTTGTCGGCGGGATCATTCTGGTTCTGCTGACCTGGCTCAACCAGAGCGGCACAAAGGCCGATCAGTCCCACGCCACCGCCGCCGCGCAACAATGCGACGAGTACGCCCACACGTTGCAGCGCGAAAGCGACACGGTACGCGGGCTCGGCATGCGCGGCGCGGCGGGCCAACGCTGGCAGGCGCTTCGCGGCCGGGCGCTGGAGGCCAACATCCGCTACTCGGACAGCAACGGCCTTTATTCCATCACCTCGAAGACCTTCCGGGTGTTCCTGCAATCGGCGATTCTCGCGCTCGGCGCCTGGCTGGTGCTTGGCAACGAAATCACCGCGGGCGCCATGATCGCAAGTTCGATCATCATCGGCCGCGCACTGGCGCCGATCGAAGGCGCGATCGGTTATTGGCCGGTGATCCAGCGCGCGGCGCAGGGCTGGCGGTCGCTGTCGGCCCTGCTCGCGCGCGTTCCCCAAGAGCAGGGCCGCACCGCTCTGCCCAGGCCGCGCGGCCTGCTGGAGGTGCAGCAGGTCACGGTCGTGCCGCCGGGCAGCAAGACGGCCAGCCTGCGGCTGCTGAGCTTCGAGTTGCAGCCCGGGCAGGCGCTCGGCATCATCGGGCCGAGCGCGTCGGGCAAGTCGACGCTGGCGCGCGTGCTCGCCGGGATCTGGGCGCCCGTCGGCGGCCATGTCCGCCTCGACGGCGCCGCGCTGGACCAGTACGGCCCCGACGGCCTTGCCGAACATGTCGGCTATCTTCCGCAGGATGTGGTGCTGTTTCCGGGGACGGTGGCGGAGAACATCGCCCGTATGGCCGAGGTGCCGGATGCGGCCAAGGTGGTGGAGGCGGCCAAGCGGGCGGGGGCGCATGACATGATCCTGCGCCTGCCGGAGGGCTACGACACCCGGCTCACCGGTGTCGGCGAGCGGCTCTCGGGTGGCCAGAAGCAGCGGGTGGCGCTGGCACGCGCGCTTTACGGGGATCCCGCGCTCGTGGTGCTCGACGAGCCGAACTCCAGCCTCGACGCCGAGGGCTACATGGCGCTCAACCTTGCCATCCGGCAGCTCAAGGCGGCGGGAAAGTCGGTGATCGTCACGGCCCACCGGCCGGCGGCCATCGAGGAATGCGACCTGCTGCTCGTGCTGGAAAATGGCCAGCGCACCGCGTTCGGGCCCCGCGACCAGGTATTGCGCGAGCGTCTGGCCAACCACGCCCAGATCGTTCCGGGCGGCATGTCCGCCGGCCAGCGCTAGGGGGAGGCGATGGACACCCGGTGGAAAAGCGGCGGCCTTGCCCTGATCGGCTTTCTCACCCTGTTCGTCCTCGTCGGCGGTGTCGGCGCCTGGGCGGCGTTTACCCGGATCCATGGTGCTGTGATCGCCCCTGGCATCGTCGAGGTGGCGACCAACCGGCAGGTGGTGCAGCATCCGACCGGCGGCGTGGTCGGGACCATCCTCGTCAAGGAGGGCGATGCGGTGGAGGCCGGCGCCGTGCTGATGCGGCTCGACGACACGTTCGACCGCTCCGAGCTCTCGGTGATCGAGGGCCAGCTCTACAGCCTTCTCGGCACGGCCGGACGGCTGAGGGCGGAACAGGACGGCGCCGATAGCATCGTCTTCGACCCCGATCTGGTTGCCGCGGCGGCGTCCAGCTCCGAGGCGGCCGGGATCATGGCCAGCCAGACCCGGCTTATGACCACGCGCGCGGAAACCCGTGACAAGCAGGTCAGCCAGCTTCAGGAGCGCAAGACCCAGATCGGCCGGCAGACCGAGGGGCTGACCAGCCGGATCGAGGCGCTCGACACCCAGCTCAAGCTGATACGCCAGGAGCTGGCGGTGCAGAACCAGCTGCTCGACCAGGGGTTGACCATCGCCAGCCGCGTGCTCGCGCTTCAACGCGAAGAGGCGGAGATCCACGGCACGATCAGCCAGGCCCGCGCCAGCATCGCGGAGAATGCCAGCAAGATCGCCGAGATCGAGCTCGCGATCCTCAACGTGCACTCCACGGTGCGCGAGGAGGCGACCACGACGTTGCGCGAGATCGAGACCAAGATCGCGGAACTGCGGGTCAACCGCGCCGCCAAGCTCGAAGTGCTGAACCGTATGGACGTGACCGCGCCGGTGCCGGGCGTGGTGCTGGGCTTGCAGGTGCACGCGCTGCGCTCGGTGATCCGCCCGGCCGACCCGCTGCTCTACATCATCCCCCAGCGGAG
This sequence comes from Ancylobacter sp. G4_0304, assembly GCF_047501495.1. NCBI lineage: Bacteria > Pseudomonadati > Pseudomonadota > Alphaproteobacteria > Hyphomicrobiales > Xanthobacteraceae > Ancylobacter > Ancylobacter sp. G4_0304. Next base: position 158,681 of record NZ_JAZDRM010000003.1, read on the forward strand.
CGAGCTGGTGATCGCCACCCAGATCGCGCCGACGCAGATCGATCAGGTGCAGGTCGGGCAGGTGGCGCAGATCCGCTTCTCGGCCTTCGATCATCGCTCGACGCCGGATATTTTCGGCCACGTCACCCAGGTCGCCGCCGATGTACTCGCCGACCAGCGCACCGGCGCGTCGTTCTACCGGGTCGAGATCAAGCCGGATCCCGGACAGCTCCAGGTGCTCGGCGATCGCCACGTCATTCCCGGCATGCCGGTCGAGACCTTCATCCAGACCAGCGAACGCTCCCCCCTGAACTACCTCGTCCGCCCGCTCGCGGATTACTTCAACAAGGCGTTCCGGGAGAGGTGAGAAGGCAAATAATAGAAAGAAGTCGCGCCGTCAAAACTTATCATCAACATACGTTGGATTGGACATATGACCGCATCGCTGATCGACACACGAGGTTTTCTCTGGGACTTCACGAATTACGGTACGGTTTCGAACGGCACTTCCGATGCCTTTGATGGGGCCGCCAATCTGACCATTGGCGACGGCGTCCGCAGCCAGTCGTTCAGCCCCCATATTTCGTATCTTGAGAATGGCGATCGCGAGCATGTCGTCCCCGGCTATACGCCGATCCTCGACGTCGCCGTCGTGCGCAAAGGCTATGTTCCGAGCAGCGGAGCTGCCTATGCCCGGTTCACCGAATTCCTGACCAACACCACATCGTCGACCATTACTCGCACGCTCACCCTGTCGACCAATCTCGGCAGCGATGGTTCGACCCGCATCCTGTCGACCTCCTCGGGCGATACGACGTTCTCGACGGGCGACAACTGGATTGTGACGGATGATGCAACGAGCGGCGGCGGTGATCCGGCGGTGCTGCATCTCTTCAGCATCAATGGTGCCGCGCTCAGGCCTTCCAACGTCAGCCTGAGTGGAGACAACCTGACCTACAGCTTCAACGTCACGCTCAGGCCGGGAGAAACCAAGGCCTTCGTGCATTTCATGGCGCAGAGCCATGATCTGTCTCAGCTGACCTCGATCGCCACCGCCCTGACAAGCAACATCTCGGCCCATCTCGCAACCGCAATGACGTCGGCCGAGGTGTCTCAGGTTGCCAATGTGGCGTCGATATATTCCAGCTCGGTGTCGGTGTCGGCTCTGCCGAGCCAATATTCCGATCTCGAACTGATTGGAGGCGCGCCGATCTTCGGTGTTGGCAACGGCTATGCCAATACAATCTATGGAAACAACGCCGCCAATCTCCTCAAGGGCGTCGGCGGTAATGATACGCTCTATGGCCGCGGCGGCGACGATCGCTTGTATGGCGGTGTCGGCAACGACACGCTGGATGGCGGTCCAGGCGACGACGTGCTGGCGGGGGAAGCCGGCTTCGACACCGCCAGTTACGGCTCGGCAACCGCGGGCGTTTCCGTCTCGCTGGATATCGCCGGCTGGCAGGACACGGTTGGTGCCGGCATTGATCTCCTTTCGTCGATCGAGAATCTGTCCGGTTCGCGCTTCGATGACCGATTGACCGGCAATGGAAATGCCAACACGCTGACCGGCGCGAGTGGAAACGATACGCTGATTGGAGGTGGCGGCGCTGACACGCTTGTCGGCGGTTCCGGCAATGACACCGCGTCGTACGAGAACGCCCGTGCCGGCGTGCGCGCAAGCCTTACCTCGCCGGGGATCAACACGAACGATGCCCGCGGCGACGTCTATTCCTCGATCGAAAACCTCGCAGGTTCGGCTCATGCCGACACGCTCACGGGCAATGCCCTCGCGAACACGCTGCGCGGCCTCGGCGGTGACGACGTGCTCTCCGGTGCCGGCGGCAATGACCGGCTGTTAGGTGGCTACGGAAAGGATAAGCTCTTCGGAGGCGATGGAAACGACGAACTCCATGGCGATGTCGGCAGTGGCCTCGTCACAACCAGTGCAACGACAACCATTCCCTCGACCGGGGAGCAGCTTTCCGTCAGTCTGACGTTGCCGGACGCTTCCAGCAGTTCCGCCGTGCCCGTGACCGGCTTCGTTTCGCGTACGCCCATCACCAGCACCCAATTCAACATCGCCTTCGTGATCGACGTATCGGGCAGCACGGCCGACACCTTTTCGGGCGACGTGACCATCGGCGATCGCAATGGCGACGGGGTATTCAACACCATTCTCGACGCCGAGATCGCCGCCTTCGAGGCGCTGCTCGCCGGGATCACGGCTCAGATCGGCGCCGAGAATCTGAACATTGCCGTCATCCCTTTCGAATCGAATGCCTTGATCGATTATTCCGGTAACGCTGCCTATGACAGCAACGGCAATGGTGTGAGCAACGTCGTCGAAAGCCTGCGCTCGCTGGATGAGCTCGGGGGAACCGATTTCGAGGCGGGACTGCAGCAGACCATCAACTTTTTCAATCGTACGACGGAAGGCCAGAACCTCGTCTTCTTCCTTTCGGACGGCGGCAATAATGAAGGCGGCACCATCACCGACGAAGTGAGCAGCCTGATCTCGAAGAATGGCATCGCAGCGACGGTGAAATCATTCGGCGTCGGCCGTTACGCGGTCGAGCGTGATCTCGATCTGGTCGATGATGGGCTGTCCAACAATTCGGTCGACATCGTCCTCGATCCCTCCGACCTCTCAAGCGTATTGATCGATCCTGGCATCAGCAAGTCGGACGTGCGTTCTGTCGAGCTGTTCGTCAACGGCACGCTTACAACCACGCTCACGGGCAACCAGCTCACCGCGACCCCACTGGGGCTGCGCTTTTCGTTCAGCACGGTGCTGCACGGTCTCACGATCGGCGCCGATGACATTGTCACGGTTCGGGTAACGGCCAGCGATCCTGCCAACACCAGCGTGACATCGTCGCAAATCGTCGAAGAGGCCCGATTCTTCGACAGCGCTGACCTCGTCTTCGGCGGCAATGGCGACGATCTGATATGGGGCGGCGGTGGTGATGACCAGCTCTATGGCGACGCCGGCAACGACTTCATGAGCGGCGAAGCCGGCAACGACTGGATCGACGGCGGCGCCGGCGCCGACCGGATGGATGGCGGCCTCGGCAACGACACCTTCATCGTCGACAACGCCGGTGATCGGGTGAACGAAAATCTGAGCGAGGGCGTCGATACGGTACGCGCGTCCGTCAGCCACGCCCTGTCGGCCTATGTCGAGAATCTCATCCTGACCGGCTCGGCGAATCTGGTCGGCTGGGGCACCCATCTCAACAACAAGATGTATGGCAACAACGGCGCCAACATTCTCAAGGCGTTCGGGGGCAACGACATTCTGGACGGGCGCGCCGGCGCCGACACCATGGAGGGCGGCACCGGCAATGACACCTACATCGTCGACAACCTCGGCGATCGCGTGGTCGAGCAATGGGGCCAAGGCGTCGACGCCATACGCTCCTCGGTAAGCTACGCCCTGCCCGATAATGTTGAAACGCTCGTCCTGACCGGTGCGGCGCGGATTAGTGGTTGGGGAACCGACTTCAGCAACAAGCTGGTCGGCAACAGTGCGGCCAATACGCTCAAGGCGTTCGACGGCGACGACATATTGAACGGCGGCGGCGGTGCCGATACGATGTATGGCGGTGCCGACAACGACGTCTACGTGGTCGACAATACCGGCGACCGGGTGATCGAACTGCGTGGTGAAGGCCTGGACGTGGTCCAGTCCTCAATCAGCTACGTGCTCGCCAATTTTGTCGAGAACCTCACGCTCACCGGAACCGCCGCCATCAATGGTTGGGGCAACCACCTCGATAATTTCCTGCTGGGCAACGGCGCCGCGAATAGCCTGTCGGGTGGGGGCGGTAACGACACGCTCAATGGAGGCGCCGGCGATGACCGGCTTTACGGTGGAGCGGGCGACGACCGGATGTTCGGTGGGATCGGCGCGGACAAGCTGTTCGGTGAGGCCGGCAAGGACACGTTCATCTTCCGCTCCATCGCGGATTCAACGGTGGGCCTCGCGGGTCGAGATACCATCGCCGGCTTCGACGGCGCGGGTGGGGATCGCATCGATCTCACCGGGATCGACGCCAATGTGAATCTGGGGGGCGATCAGGCGTTCAACTTCATCGGCACACAGAATTTCACCCACCATGCGGGTGAGCTGCGCTACTATAAGAATAGTTCAGGCTCCTTCGTGCTCGCTGATGTCAACGGCGATGGCGGCGCGGATTTTTCCATCCACCTCTCCCAGGTGACGCTGCTGAAGGATTATTTCCTGCTGTAGCGGGTACTGGTGGCCTCACATCTTGCGGATATGAAACACCAGCCGGTCGTCCAGGCGTTCCTGGCCGACCAGCGTGTTGCCGGTCTCGCGCACCATGTGGGGAATGTCGATCACCGCCATCGGGTCGGTACATTCCACGGTGAGGCGAAGGCCCGGCGCGGCGCGCTCCAGCGCGCGGCGGGTCAGCAGCGCCGGGAGCGGGCATTTCAGGCCCCGGAGGTCGAGCGTCTGTGCCTCGTCGGTCGGCGGATTTTGCGGCGGGTCGTCGTTCATGGCGGATCTTGGTTCATGGCGGATCTTGGTTCATGGCCGGGGCTCCTGCGGTCGCAATAGGCCCGGCCGCGCCGCTCGCGCAAGCAAAAGCCGGATCGGGACAAGTTGGAAGCCCGATCGGGCGATGGCGGGCGGCGGCTTGACAGGGCCGCCCCGCCATCCGATGTGCCGGTCACGCCATCCATCCTCGAAGGAGACGCGGCTATGAGGCTCATCGGCTTTGCCGGCTGGAGCGGGGTGGGCAAGACCACCCTGCTGGCGCAGCTCATCCCCGCGCTGGTGGCGCGCGGTTTGCGGGTGTCGACCGTCAAGCACGCCCACCACAATTTCGATGTCGACAAGCCGGGCAAGGATTCCCACACCCATCGCCTCGCGGGCGCGACCGAAGTGCTGATTTCCTCCGCCAATCGCTGGGCGCTGATGCACGAGCTGCGCGGCGCACCGGAGCCGGAGCTGCCGGAGCTGCTGGCGCATCTGTCCCATGTCGATCTGGTGCTGGTGGAAGGCTTCAAGCGCGACCATCACCCCAAGATCGAGATTCACCGTGCCGAGGTCGGCAAGCCGTTGCTCTATCCTGAGGACGCCCACATCATCGCCATCGCCTCGGATGCCGCGCTGCCGGACGCGCCGCTGCCGGTGATCGACCTCAACGATATCGCCGCCATCGCCGATCTGGTCGAGGCGCATGCCGCGCCGGTAACCGCCATCGAGTGGCGGCAGGCGGGTGATTAGGGCATTTTCGAGCGAAGCGGATTCCGGTTCGCGTGAAGAAAATGCGTGAAATCAACGACTAGCCCGCACCGTCCGCCAGCATCCGCTCCGCCTGCGCCAGGTCCTCGGGGGTGTTGACGTTGAAGAACGGGTCTGCGGGCGCCGCCGGCCATTCCACCGTGACAGCGCCGACCGCGGCGGCGAAGCGGCCGACGCGGTGCTCGGCCTCGTCCACCAGAGCGGTGCGCAGCCGCTCGCGCAGCGTGACCTCCCACAGGCCGACCACCGGATGGCTCCGCCCGCCCGAGGCGGCGATGGCGGCGGTGCTACCATGGGCAACGCAGGCCTGAAGCAGCCGTGCCGCGAGGTCGTCCGGCAGGAACGGGCAGTCGGCCGGCACCGTGAGCAGATACCGGACCTCCGGCCGGTGGCGCGCGGCGTGGTCGAGCCCGGCGAGCAGGCCGGCAAGCGGGCCGGGCGCGTCGGGCAGCGTATCGGGAACGACGGTGAGCGCGAGCCCGAAGCGCGCGGCATCGCCATTGGCGTTCAGCACGAGCCCACTCACCTGAGGCGCGACGCGCGCCACCACCGCGCCGAGCACCGTGCCCGCTCCCAGTGGCCGGAGTGCCTTGTCGCCGCCGCCCATGCGGCGCGACAGCCCGCCCGCGAGGATGAGGCCGACCGGCTTGTCCATCACGCGGGCGGCCGGGTGAGCAGATAGGCGGCGCAGGCCAGCATCACCAGCCCTGCGGGGATCAGCCCGGCAGGCGGCACCCCGGTATAAACCATCAGACCGAAGCTGAGGGCCATGCTTCCCGTCGCGACGAGCTGCGCCCAGCGCGGCACCGCGCCCCGCTCGCGCCAGCGCACCACGGAAGGCCCCAGCCGGGGATGGGCAAGCAGCCAGGCCTCGAAGCGCGGGGAGGAGCGTGAGAACAGCCAGGCGGCGAGGATGAGGAAGACGGTGCCCGGCAGTCCGGGCAGGATGATGCCGGCAACGCCGATGCCGACGCACAGCCAGCCAAGCGCGAACATCATCCAGCGCAGGGGTGACGTAGCGTAAGAAATGCGGCGGGGTTTATCGTCCGTCGGGTTCATTACCATCGCAGGGTAAAGTCGTTCCATCGTCGTGACGCAATAATCAGCCGGCGCTCAGGAGCTTCACGGCGATGTCTCGCTCGAAGATATGTAGCAAAGTCCGCAGGGCCGCTCCACGTTCCCCGATCAGGTCGGAATCATTCTGAACGATATCTAGGGCCTCGGCGCGGGCGCGCTCCAGAAGGTCGCCATGGACATCGAGCCGCGCGAGGCGAAAGCCGGGAAAGCCGCTCTGACGCGTGCCGAGAACATCGCCTTCGCCGCGCAGCTTGAGGTCTTGTTCGGCGAGGAAGAACCCGTCCTCGGAGCTGCGCAGCGCCTGCAGGCGTTCGCGCGCGATCTCGCCAAGCGGGCGGCGATAGACCAGCAGGCAGATCGAGGCCTCCGAGCCGCGCCCCACGCGCCCGCGCAACTGGTGCAGCTGGGCGAGGCCGAAGCGCTCGGCATGCTCGATCACGATGATGGTGGCCTCCGGCACGTCCATGCCGACCTCGACCACGGTGGTCGCGACGAGAAGCTGGGTCTCGCCGGCGGCGAAGGCGGCCATGGCGGCGTCCTTCTGCGCGCCCTTCATCTTGCCATGGATCAGCCCCACCTTGTCGCCGAACCAGTGGCGCAGTTCCTCGAAGCGCGCCTCGGCGGCGGCGAGGTCCGAACTTTCCGATTCCTCGACCAGCGGGCAGATCCAGTAGGCACGCCGCCCCTCTGCCAGCGCATGGGCAAGGCGCTGGACCACCTCGTCGAGCCGGTCGGAGGGAATGGTGCGGGTGTCGATCGGTTTGCGCCCGGCCGGCTTCTCGCGCAGCTCGCTGGAATCCATGTCGCCGAAATAGGTGAGCACCAGCGTGCGCGGGATCGGGGTCGCGGTCATCACCAGCACGTCCACCGCCTCACCCTTGGCGGCGAGGGCGAGGCGCTGGTGCACGCCGAAGCGGTGCTGCTCGTCGACGAGGGCGAGGGCGAGGTCATGGAACTCCACGCCCTCCTGAAACAGGGCATGGGTGCCGATGATCAGGTCGATCTCACCCGCCTTGAGGGCGGCAAGCACCATCTCCCGCGCGCGACCCTTCTCGCGCCCGGTCAGCAGCGCGACGCGCAGGCCGGCGGCGGCGGCGATCTTCTCGACCGTCTTCATGTGCTGGCGCGCGAGGATTTCGGTCGGTGCCATCAGCGCGGCCTGCCGCCCGGCCTCGATCACGGTGGCGCTCGCCAGAAGCGCGACCACGGTCTTGCCGGAGCCGACATCGCCCTGAAGCAGCCGCAGCATCCGGTGGGGCGAGGCGATGTCGGATCGGATCGCCTTGAGCGCCTCGACCTGCGAGGAGGTGAGGGCGAAGGGCAGCGCCTCCTCGATCCGCCGCGACAGCCGGCCATCGCCGACGCTCGGCCGGCCTGCCAGATGAACGGTGCGGGCGCGCACCAGAGCGAGGGTGAGCTGGCTCGCCAGCAATTCGTCATAGGCCAGCCGTCGCCAGCCCGAACCGGCGGGGCTGGCGTCGATCGGCTCGCGCGGATGGTGGATGCGCGCGAGCGCGGCATGGAAGCCTGGCAGACCGGCGGCATCGGCGCGCCATTCTGGCAGTTCCGGCGCCCGCGCCAGCGCGGCTTCGACCGCGCGGCGGACATGGCCCTGACCGATACCTTCCACCAAGGGATAGATCGGCTCGATTGCCGGCAGCTTGGCGAGGCCAGCCTCATCGACCACCCGGTCCGGATGAACCATCTGCGCGGCGCCGTCATAGAGCGTCAGGGTGCCGGAGACATAGCGGGTCTCGCCGACGGGCATCAGACGCTCGATCCACCCGCCATCGGCACTGAACCAGGCGAGGGTGATATCGCCGCTTTCGTCATGGGCGAAGACACGGTGCGGGGTGCGGGCGCCGCGCGGGGTCGGTACATGGCGGTCGACATGGAGCTTGAGCGTCACCACCGTGTCGGGCAGCGCTTCGGCAATGGTCGGACGGGCGCGGCGGTCGATGGTGGAGGAGGGCAGGTGCAGCAGGATGTCCAGCACCCGCGCGCCCTCGGGACGGCCGAGCAGCCGGTTGAACGGGCGCGCGAGCTTGGGACCGATGCCGGGAAGGCTCTCGATCGATGCGAAATACGGGTTGAGGATGTCGGGACGCAGGGAGCCGGTTGCCATGGTGCGGGGCAAGGTGGACGAAGCGTGTCGCCTGCGCAATCCGCGCAGCACGCATTCCCCCGCAAGGCATGACAGGGCGCCCATGTCGCGCTAAAAGCCGCTTCCTTCGCTATAGGGCGATCCACGAGGTCCTCTCATGACCGGAACGACACGTTCGAGCGCGGGCCTTGACCCCCGCCGCCGCCGCATCCTCTATCGCTCCTGGCATCGCGGGACGCGGGAGATGGACCTGTTGATGGGCCGCTTCGCGGACGCGCTGATTTCCGAGCTTTCCGAAGAGGATGTCGCCGATTTCGAGAAGCTGATCGAGGTCGAGGACCCCGACCTGTTCGGCTGGATCAATACCGGCGTGCCCGATCCCGCGTTCGATACTCCCATCTTCCACCGTTTCCGGCTGTTCCACCTGTCCGGCGAGGGCGTTCCCGAAATATGACGATCTCGCTTTCCCGGCTGGGCGCGCTGCTGGCGCCCGGCAAGACGCTGACCCTCGCCAACGTGCCGCCCGGCATGCAGGGTCTGGTGATCGCCGACCTCGCCCGTACCCTCGCGGCGCAGGACAAGGCGCCATGGCCGACGCTGATCGTGGTCTGCCGCGACACCGAGCGCATGGCGGAGCTGGAGCGGGCGCTCGACTTCTTCGCCCCCGGCGTGGAGGTGCTGGCGCTGCCTGCCTGGGACTGCCTGCCCTATGACCGCGCCTCGCCCAACGGCGCCATCGTCGCCCGCCGCATGACCACGCTCGCCCGTCTCGCGCGGGTGAAGGGCCGCGAGGGCGGCTCGATCGTGCTGACCACGGTCAACGCCGCGCTCCAGCGCGTGCCCTCGCGCGCCCTGATCGCGACCCAGTCCTTTTCCGCCGCGCCGGGCAATGCGCTCTCGCTGGACGAGATCGTCGGCTGGGGCGAGGTGAACGGCTTCCTGCGCACGCCGACCGTGCGCGACACCGGCGAATATGCCGTGCGCGGTGGCATCGTCGACCTGTTTCCGCCGGGACTGCCGGCGCCGGTGCGGCTCGACTTCTTCGGCGACACGCTGGAATCGATCCGCTCCTTCGATCCCGAGACCCAGCGCACCGCTACGCAGATGCGCGCGCTGGACCTCGTGCCGATGAGCGAATTGCAGCTCACCACCGAGACCATGCGCCGCTTCCGCATGGCCTATGTCGCGCAATTCGGCGCCGCCCAGCGCGGCGACCTGCTGTACGAGGCCGTGAGCGAGGGCCGGCGCTATCCCGGCATGGAGCACTGGCTGCCGCTGTTCAATGACGGGCTCGACACGCTGTTCGACTACGCGCCCGGCGCACCAATCCTGATGGAGGCGCAGACCACCGACGCCGCCAAGGAACGGCTGGAGCAGATCGCGGATTATTACGAGGCACGGCGCGAGGCGCTGGAGCAGGGCGGGCAGTCCTCGCCCTACAAGCCGCTGCCGCCCGACGCGCTGTACCTCACAAGCGCGGAATGGGAGGCGCGGCTCGCGGCGGCTTCCAATGTCGCGCTGTCGCCTTTCGCGCTGCCGGAATCGAAGACGGTGCTCGACCTCGACGGCCGCCCGGCGCGCTCCTTCGCCCCCGAGCGGGCCGATCCCGAGGCGTCGCTGTTCGACGTGGCGGTGGAGTACCTGCGCGAGGTCGCCAAGAAGAAGCGCACCATTCTCGCCGCGTGGTCGGACGGTTCGCGCGACCGCCTCGCCACCGTGCTCGCCGATCACGGCCTCAAGGGCACGCAGACGGTGGGCACGCGCGACGCCGCCGACACGCTGCCCAAGGGCACCATCGGCCTCGCCGTGCTCGGCATCGAGAGCGGGTTCGAGACCGACGGCCTCGTCGTGATCGGCGAGCAGGACATTCTCGGCGACCGCCTCGTGCGCCCCAAGCGCAAGGCGCGCCGGCCGCAGGACGTGATTGCCGAGCTGACCTCGCTCACCGCCGGCGACCTTGTGGTGCATGTCGACCACGGCATCGGCCGTTTCATCGGGCTGAAGACCATCGAGGCGATGGGCGCGCCGCACGACTGCCTCGAAATCCACTATGCGGAAGGCTCCAAGCTGTTCCTGCCGGTGGAGAACCTCGAACTGCTGTCGCGCTACGGCTCCGAAGACACCGAGGCGCAGCTCGACCGGCTGGGCGGCGGCGGCTGGCAGGCGCGCAAGGCGCGGATGAAGAGCCGCATCCGCGAGATGGCGGCCGAGCTGATCAAGATCGCCGCGCAGCGCCAGCTCCACGAGGCGCCGCGCCTCGTGCCAGCGGCGGGACTGTACGACGAATTCCGCGCGCGCTTCCCCTATGAGGAGACCGAGGACCAGGAGGCCGCGATCGAGGCGGTGTTCGACGATCTCGGCTCCGGTCACCCGATGGACCGCCTCGTCTGCGGCGATGTCGGCTTCGGCAAGACCGAAGTCGCCCTGAGAGCGGCCTTCGCGGTGGCGCTGAACGGCAAGCAGGTGGCGGTGGTGGTGCCGACGACGCTGTTGGCCCGCCAGCACTTCAAGACGTTTTCCGAGCGCTTCAAGGGCCTTCCGGTCGAGGTGCGCCAGCTTTCGCGTCTCGTCTCCGGCAAGGAGATGAGCGAGACCCGCAAGGGGCTGGCCGACGGTACGGTCGATATCGTGGTCGGCACCCACGCCGTGCTCGGCAAGCAGGTGTCGTTCAAGGACCTTGGCATCGTCATCGTGGACGAGGAGCAGCATTTCGGCGTCGGCCATAAGGAGCGCCTCAAGCAGCTCCGCGCCGATGTCCACGTGCTGACCCTTACCGCGACGCCGATCCCGCGCACGCTCCAGCTCGCCATGACCGGCGTGCGCGAGCTGTCGCTGATCGCGAGCCCGCCAGTGGATCGCCTCGCGGTGCGCACCTTCGTGACGCCGTTCGATCCGCTCATCGTGCGCGAGGCGCTGCTGCGCGAGCGTTACCGCGGCGGTCAGAGTTTCTATGTCTGCCCGCGCATCGAGGACCTCGCCGAGGTCAAAGACTTCCTCGACAAGTCGGTGCCGGAGGTGCGTGTCACCGTCGCCCACGGACAGATGGCGCCGACGCAGCTCGAAGAGATCATGTCCGCCTTCTATGACGGGCAGTTCGACGTGCTGCTGTCGACCACCATCGTGGAATCCGGCCTCGACATCCCGACCGCGAACACGCTGATCATCCACCGTGCCGACATGTTCGGCCTCGCCCAGCTCTACCAGCTGCGCGGGCGCGTCGGCCGTTCCAAGACCCGCGCTTATGCCATCTTCACCCTGCCGGCGGAAAAGCAGGTGACGGCGCAGGCGGAGCGGCGGCTGAAGGTGCTGCAATCACTGGATTCGCTCGGGGCCGGCTTCCAGCTTGCCAGCCACGACCTCGACATTCGCGGCGCCGGCAATCTGCTAGGCGACGAACAGTCCGGCCACATCAAGGAGGTCGGCTACGAGCTGTATCAGGAGATGCTGGAGGAGGCGATCGCCAACCTCAAGGCCGGCATCACCGCCCCGGTCGCCGACAAATGGTCGCCTCAGATCTCCATCGGCATGCCGGTGCTGATCCCCGAGGACTATGTGGCGGACCTGCATGTCCGCCTCACGCTCTATCGCCGTCTCGCCGAGATGGAGACCGACGAGGATATCGGCCAGATCGGCGCCGAGCTGGTAGACCGTTTCGGAACGCTGCCTGAAGAGGTCGAGCAACTGCTCAAGCTGGTCGCCATCAAGGCGCTGTGCCGGCGCGCCAATGTCGAGAAGGTGGACGCCGGCCCGCGCGGTGCGGTGATCACCTTCCGCGACAATCAGTTCCCGAACACGGCGGGGCTGGTGGGGTGGATCGGCCTACCGAACGTGGTGGCCAAGGTGCGCCCGGACCTGAAACTCGTGATCTCGGAGGACTGGCCGGACGCCGAAGCGCGGCTGAAGGGCACGGTGGCGCTGTTGAAGGATCTGGCGAAGCTCGCCGGGTTGAAGGGCACGCTCCCGGCCGATCAAAGCGTGTTCAACAAAGTGGCGTCGCCACCCCGGCCCGCGCCCGCCCCGGCGGTGCCGGCCAAGAAGTCCGGCGGTGCGTTTCGGCCCAGCGGATTCCGTCCCTCGCCCCCCAAGCCGCCGGGCGCCCGCCCGTCCGGTCCGAAGGGCTGGCGGCGCTAGCGAGCGCCGCCCTGCTTCTCAGGGCTCATGGCGGCAGGTTATAGGCGCTGTCGCTGTCGGGCAGCAGGTCGGCATCCACGTCGCCGCCGATGCCAACGCCTACGCCGCCCAGGCTGTCGCCGCCGGCCTGCTGCATATAGTCCTCGGACTTGCTGGCGCCGGGCACGAACGGGGCCGGGCCGGGGTCCAGATAGTTCGGGTTGTTGATCGGCGGGATGTTGATCTCCACATTCTCGTCGCCATTCGGCACGGAATTGGGATGGATCGTGATCGCCGAATTCTGCGCCAGTGCCGGCGCCGCCGGCAGGGCCAGAAGGCCGGACAGGATAAGCGCGGCGAAATGCGCGGCGCGGTCACTCATGGGCGCTACTCCGAAACCTGTGACAGGCGCCGACAACCCCGAGAGGGCCGGCCGGGCGCCCGGACATCCCCTAAGGAGACGTTTCCGCCCGCCATGTCCAGCACTTCATGGCCGCGGCCCTGACGAATTCACGGCGATGTGGTCTCTCGACACCGGCGCAAACCCTAGCTCCCCGACCGGCGCCACCAGCTCTCTGCCAGCGTGCCGGCGAGGGCGACGCGCTCCGGCCGTTCGATCTGCGTCCAGCGCGCGATCCATTGCGTCGGGGTGTAGAACAGCGGCAGCGAGAAGCGCGCCGACATCAGCACCCGGTCCAGCGCGCGTACGGCGTCAATGAAATCCGCGCGCTCCCGCGCGGCGAGCAGCGCGGCGATCATCGCATCCGCCACCGGGCTCCTGAGCCCCATGAAATTGCGCGTGCCGGGCGTATCCGCCGCCTGCGAGCCGAAATAGAACGCCTGCTCATTTCCCGGAGAGAGCGACTGGTCCCAGATATAGGGCACCATGTCGTAATCGTAATTCTGCTTGCGCGCCTCGAACTGCACATTGTCGACGAGCCGTATGTTGAGTGAGATGCCGGCGCGGCGCAGCATGGATTGATAGGCCAGTGCCAAGCGTTCCTGATCCTTGGTGCCGACCAGAAGCTCCGGCGCGAAAGGGCGGCCGTTCGCCGCTGAGACCAGTGCGCCGGCTTTCAGTTCCCAGCCGGCGGCGGCGAACAGCTCCAAAGCGCGCTTGAGCCGTGCCCGGTCGCGGCCGGTGCCGTCGGAGACCGGGGGACGCCAGGTGCCGTCCATCACGTGCGGCAGCACCGCGTCGGGGTAGGGGGCGAGCAGGTCCCGCTCGCGCGCGCCGGCAGGCCGACCGAGGGCGGAAAGCTCGGAATCGTCATAGAACGAGCCGTTTCGCCGGTAGAGGCCGAAATAGAGATTGGCATTCGCCCATTCGAAATCGAACAGCTCCACCATCGCCTCGCGGACCCGGGCATCTGTGAACAGAGGGCGGCGCATGTTGAAGATCAGCGCGGAATAGGGCTTGGGCCGGCCGTTTCCAACCTCCTCCCGCACGATGCGGCCATCGCGCACGGCGGGGAAGTCGTAGCCGGTCTTCCAGCGGCCGGGGTCGGTCTCGAATCGGATGTCGTAGAGCCCGCGCTTGAACGCCTCGAACTGGCCGTTCACGTCGCGATAGAAATCGTAGCGAAGCTGATCGAAATTATAGTTGCCGCGATTGACCGGCAGGTCGCGCCCCCAATAGGCGCTGGTGCGCTCCAGCATCACGGTCTCGCCCGGCCGCACCCCGCCGACGCGATAGGGTCCGCTGCCGAGCGGCGCGGTGAAGCTGGTCTCCTCGAAGCGCGTCGCGTCGGTGGCGTGCTCGGCCAGCACCGGCATCAGCGAGAGAATGAGCGGCAACTCGCGATCGACCTCGGCGAAGTCGAAGCGCACATGGAGCGGCCCGTCAGAGCCGGCCCGCGCGACCTTGCTGTAGAAGGCGCGGTGATTGGGGCGCCCCTTGGCTTTCAGCAGCTCGAAGGAGAACAGGACGTCGCGCGCGGTGACCGGCGCGCCGTCCGAGAAGCGCGCGCTGGGGTCGATCCCGAAGGCGACATAAGAGCGCGCATCGTCGGTCTCGATGGTGCGGGCGATCAGGCCATAGACGGTGAACGCCTCGTCCGGCGAGCGCGCCATCAGGCTCTCGACGATGTTCCAACGCACAAAGGGCGGGGCGTTGCCGCGCACGATGAACGGGTTGAGGCTGTCGAAGGCGCCGACAACGCCCTGGGTGAGGCGCCCGCCCTGCGGCGCCTGTGGGTTCACGCCAAAAAAGTTCGTGAAGTCAGCGGGATGGAGTGGTTCGCCGTGCATGGCGAGGCCATGGCTCGGCACGCCGCCGGTCGCAGCGTGGGCGACAGGCGGTCGCCTCGTGCCGACAAGCAGGCCCGCTCCCGCAACAAGACCGTTGCGCAGGAAGGCGCGACGGGCGATATCGGTCACGCTAGCGCTCCTCCGGTCATAGATTCGACTCGTGCTTAGCCAATCGTGTACGGCTTGAACAGAGAGGGCCGGATCTGCCGGCGGGTCACTGTCTCGCCGTATTTGGACGGGAGACAGCGCTTGTCCCGGAGATGGCGCCGAGGCGTCTTCCTCATTCGTCCTCGCTGCGGTCCGCACGACAGGAACTTGATATGATCACACGCACGTTCTCCGCGCCGCGCCTTGCGCGCCATGCCGTCGGCGCCTTCCTCGCGTTGGCCGTCGCCGCCGGCGCGGCTCAGGCCCAGCAGGCCCAGAAGCCGGCTCCCGCCAAGCCCGCCGCTCCGGCGGCGCAGGCCGCGCCGGCCGGCCAGGCTGCCCCCGCCGGTCAGCCGCAGGCCCAGCAGATTCCCGCCATTCCGGTTCCGTGGGTGAAGCGCTGCGAGCAGGAGCCTTCGATCAAGAAGGAAGTCTGCAACTATGAGCAGACCATCATCACCGATACCGGGCAGTTCCTCGTCCGCTTCGGCATCTTCGAAGTGAAGGACGATCAGCGCAAGGCGTTCACCGTCTCGTTCCCGACCGGCCTGCTGCTGCGCAACGGCTTCCGGGTCGCGCTCGCCAACGAGCAGCCGATCATGGGCACCTTCATCATGTGCGACGAGCGCATGTGCCGTGGCGACCTTCAGATCGACCAGGATTTCATCAACCGCATGAAGAAGGCCCCGGGCCTCACCCTGCAGGTGGCGAACCAGGTCGGCCGGCTGATTTCCTACCCGATCGGGCTGGGCGACTTTGCCAAGACCTATGACGGCCCGCAGACCGATCCCAAGGTGTTCGACGAGCAGCTGAAGAAGATCCAGGAACAGGTCAAGGCCCGCCAGACGCAGCTCCAGAGCGAGGCCGCCGCGCGCGAGCAGCAGACCAAGGCCGGGCTGGAGAAGCTCGGCGCCGAGAAGCTGAAGGGCGCCCAGCCCGCGCAGTGATGCGGGACATCGGTCCACATCAACGGGTCCACATCAACGAGAGCGCCCGGCGATGAGCCGGGCGTTTTCATTTTCGAGATGAGGTTGGCAGCCTAACCTATTGCAGCCGCTCGCTGCGCACCCGCCAGCCGCCGTCGCCATCGGCCGCCAGCATTTCCTCGACCTGAGGATGGCGGACCGGCTCTCCGGAGGTGTCTGGTTCGAGGTTCTGCTCGGAGACATAGGCGACGTATTCCGTCTCGGCGTTCTCGGCGAGCAGATGGTAGAACGGCTGGTCCTTGGTGGGCCGGATGTTCTCGGGAATCGATTCCCACCATTCGTCGGTGTTGGAGAATTCCGGGTCGACATCGAAGACCACGCCGCGAAACGAGTAGTGCCGGTGCCGCACGATCTGGCCGATACGGTATTTGGCGTGGCGTTCCTTCATGTCCATGGCTCAACTCCCCGCGACAGGTACGGACGGCCTCGCAGTCGCTCCATTACTTCCACGGCGTTTTAAGCGATGCAATCGCTGAGCCGGCTTGGCTCAAATGAGCATTGACCCGAATCCGACGAGCCGATAGCCAGCATTATGGCCGAGGTTATGGCGCTGGCGCTGCCGTTTTTTGGTGTGATCTTCCTGGGCTTGGGATGTGGCCGCTTCGCCCGCATTCCCGAGGCCGGCCTCGCGTGGCTGAGCTTCTTCATCATCTATCTCGCCTTGCCGGCGCTGTTCTTCTCGCTGGTTGCGCGCACGCCTTTCTCCGAGTTGACCAATGGCAGCTTTATCGCCGCGACCACCTTCTCGTCGGCGCTGTGCTTCGCGCTCTCGCTCGGCGTCGGGCTGTGGCTGCGCCGGGGGAATCTGCCCGAGGCGACGATCGGGGCGGTCGTCGGCGCCTATTCCAATGTCGGCTATATGGGCCCCGGCCTGACGCTGGGCGCGCTCGGCGCGGGAGCGTCGGTGCCGACCGCGCTGATCTTCGTGTTCGACAGCCTGTTCTTTTTCACCGCCGTGCCGCTGCTGATGGCGGTCAGCGGGCGCGACAAGCGGCGCATCAGCGAGACGCTGCTGCTGGTGGTGCGCCGGGTGCTGACACATCCGTTCAACGTCGCGACCTTCCTCGGCGTATTCGCCGCCTATATCGAGTTCCACCCGCCGGCGGCGATCGACCGGATGCTGGAATTCCTGAAGAACGCCGCCGCGCCCTGCGCCCTGTTCACCCTCGGCGTCTCGGTGGCGCTGCGGCCGATGGCGCGGATGCAGGGCGAAGTGCCGCCGCTCATCGCGATCAAGCTGGTGCTGCATCCGCTGCTCGTCTGGGGCGTGCTGCTCGCGGTCGGCGGCTTCGAGCCGGTGTGGGTCGCCACGGCGGTGCTGATGGCCTCGCTGCCGCCCGCGCTGAACGCGTTCATCATGGCCAAACAGTACGAGACCTATGTCGAGGGCGCCTCGGGCGGGGTTCTGATCGGCACCGTGGTCTCCGTCGTGACCGTGACCGCCATGCTCTACGCCCTGCAACACGACATGGTAGCGCTGCGCTGAGCCTCAGACCGGCTCGCCCGCCAAAAGCCGGGGAATGTCGCGCGTCGGCCCTACGCCTTCGCGCATCACCCGCCGACGCAATGTCGGCGAGCGGCCGAGCAGCCAAAGCCCCATGCCGCGCAGCCCCTGCACGGGGAGAAAATCCGTCAGCAGCGAGCGATTGAACAGGTCGACGGCGAAGCTGCGGCCTTCGACATCGGAGCGGCGGCGAGTCTCATAAGCATCGGTGACGTGGGCCCCGCCGATATCCTCGCCCGCCCGCATCGCCTCGATCACCAGCTCCGCCAGCGTCGCGGCGTCGCGTATGCCGAGATTGAGGCCCTGCGCCCCGATGGGCGGTATAATGTGAGCCGCTTCGCCTACCAGAACCGTGCGGCCGCGCGAAAAACGCTCGGCGGTGCGGGCGCTCAACGGGAAGCTGCCGCGCACCGAATCGAGGCGCATCGCGCCCAGCAGCGAATGCGCGCGCTTCTCCATGGCGCGGGCGAAGGCGATGTCGTCGAGCGCGGCGAGCGCTTCGGCTTCCTTCGCGGAGACCACGCACACCACGCTGGAGCGTTCGCCGGGCAGCGGCACCAGCGTGAACGGGCCGGTCTCGGTGTGGAATTCGGTAGAGATGTCGCCATGGGGCCGGGTGTGGGCGAGGGTGGCGGTGACCGCGACCTGAGGATATTCGCGGGTACGCATGGCGATACCGGCATCGCGCCGGCACGGCGAATTCCGTCCGTCCGCCGCCGCCAGAAGGGCGGCCTCGACGGTGGTGCCGTCGTCGAGCGCGACGCTGACGCCGGCCTCTCCCTGCCGTACGTGATCGACCTTCGCGGCGATCCGGCGAATATTCGGCCGGCCGGCGACGGTGGCATCAAGCGCGGCGAGCAGCGGTTCGTTCTCGAAATTCCAGGCAAAGGCATCGAGCTTGAGTTCGTCGGCGCGGAACGCGACTTCCGGGGCGCGCAGCAGACGCTTCGTGCCGTCCACCAGGCGCATCACCCGCAATGGCGAGGCGTAGGGCTCGAGCGCCTCCCAGGCGCCCAGCGCCTTCAGGGCCTTCACCGATCCGTCCATCAGCGCGGTGGTGCGGGGGTCTCGCGTGCGGGGCGGGGCGATGAGCGTGACGGCGAGCCCGCCCGAGGCGAGGGCGAGCGCGCTCACCAGGCCGGCCGCCCCGCCGCCGGCCACGACGATGTGGGGAACCGAATCGGTCGTGGTGGTTTTCGATGTCATACCGGCCTCCATCCGTTACAGCGCGGGGCTATAAGCGCGGGCAGGAGTGTGGGATAAGCAGGAAGGCGCGGTCTGGCAATGCGGATGAATGCGGGCCCGTGCTATATGCGTGACGGCGATCAAGAACGTGCCGGCCGTGCGAGCAAAGCGGCCTTCGGAGGAACACCTGTGGCGGCAACGTCCAAATCCATTGACGAGCGTCCGGTGCGCGAGCGTCCCACGCGCCAGCAGACGTTGGCCTTCGCCGTCCATTTGTTCACAGCCTCGGGCGCAGTGTTTGGGCTGTTGGCGCTGATCGCGGCGGTCGAGGGCAATTGGCCGCTGATGTTCACCTGGCTCGGCGCGGCGCTGTTCGTTGACGGCATTGACGGTTCGATCGCTCGCAAGGTCCGCGTGGTGGAAGTGCTGCCGCGCTGGTCGGGCGAGACGCTGGACCTCGTGGTCGACTACCTGACCTATGTGCTGGTGCCGGCCTTCGCGGTGGCGACCGGCGGGCTGATGCCGACCTGGATGGCGGTGCCGGCCAGCGCGGCGATCCTGCTGACCAGCGCGCTCTATTTCGCCGACACCAACATGAAGACCGAGGACAAGTATTTCCAGGGCTTCCCGGCGGTGTGGAACGTGGTGGTGTTCTACTTCTTCCTCGTGCCGCTGCATCCGCTGGTGACCGCGCTGATCATCGCGGCGCTGTCGGTCGGCACCTTCCTGCCGATCAAGTTCGTCCACCCGTTCCGCGTGGTGCGGTTTCGCCTTGTCACCATCGCGCTTCTGGCGCTGTGGGCGGTGCTCGCCGTGGTGGCGGTGCTGGAAGGCCTGCGGCCCGGCCTGTGGGTGACCGGCGGCCTGTGTGCGCTGGCGCTGTATTTCCTGCTGTTCGGCGTCGTGGCCTCGCGCAAGCGCGCGGCCTGAGCCGTCATCTTCCCTTCAATCGTCGAGAGTGCACGATGGCGTCTGCGATACGCGTCCATGAAGTGGGCGGCCCCGAGGTTCTCACCTATGAGACGATCGAGGTCGGGGCGCCGGGCAAGGGGGAGGTCCGGCTCCGGCACACCGCAATCGGCCTCAACTTCATCGACACCTATTTTCGCACCGGCCTCTATCCCGCGCCGAACGGTCTGCCGTTCATTCCCGGCAATGAGGGCGCCGGCGTGGTCGAGGCGGTGGGCGAGGGCGTCACCGAGTTCAAGAAAGGCGACCGCGTGGCCTATGGCGCCGCGCTCGGCGCCTATTGCACGGAGAGGGTGGTTCCCGCCGCCGTGCTGGTGAAGCTGCCCAACACCATCAGCGACGAGACCGCCGCCGCGATGATGCTCAAGGGCATGACCGCGCGTTATCTGCTGCGCCAGACCCATGAAGTGAAGGCCGGCGACGTTATCCTCGTGCAGGCGGCGGCCGGCGGCGTCGGGCTGATCCTGTGCCAATGGGCCGCCCATATCGGGGCGACGGTGATCGGCACCGTCGGGTCGCCGGAGAAGGCGGAACTGGCCCGGGAGAACGGCGCCACCTATGTCATCGACTACACGCGCGAGAACTTTGCCGAGCGGGTGAAGGAGATCACCGACGGCACGCTCTGCGACGTGGTCTATGACGGGGTAGGGCAGGCGACCTATCCGGCCTCGCTGGACTGCCTCAAGCCGCGCGGGCTGTTCGTGAGCTTCGGCAACGCCTCGGGCGCGATCCAGAATTTCAGCCTGCTGGCGCTGTCGCAGAAGGGCTCGCTCTACGCGACTCGCCCGACCCTGTTCACCCATATCGCCACCCGCCCGGCCTTGCTCGCGAATGCGGCAGACCTGTTCGAGGCGGTGGCGTCCGGGGTCGTGCGCATCCCGGTAAACCAGACCTATGCGCTGAAGGACGCGGCGCAGGCCCATCGCGACCTCGAAGGCCGGCGCACCACGGGTTCGACGGTGCTGCTGCCCTAAGATGCAGGGCTGCGATTGACGTGATTTTGCCCAATAGCACGCCGGGGACGGGTCAGAGTTTAGGCTTGCTCCCCTTGGGGAGCATGCGATGCTGCCGGTAATCTTTCCGGTAGCCGAAGACGCATGACACCCGAGCAGCCGTTCGAGCTTTTCCGCCCGCGCCTCGCCCCATGCTTCGCCGGCCTCCGCTGCGATCGGAGGTGCCATGTCGGGTAGCGTAGCTGGCGCCGATGCCAAGCCGTCCGCCCTGTTGGAAGCGGTGGGGCTCACCAAGCGCTTCGGCGCGCTGGTGGCCAATGACCATGTGAGCCTTGCCATCCGCGCCGGCGAAACCCACGCCTTGCTTGGCGAGAACGGCGCCGGCAAGTCGACGCTGGTCAAGATGATGTGCGGGCTGTTGCAGCCAGATAGCGGCGAACTGCTCTATGACGGCGCGCCGATCATGTTCCCTGATCCCGCCACCTCCCGTGCCAAGGGCGTCGGCGTGGTGTTCCAGCATTTCGCGCTGTTCGACGCGCTGACCGTGGTCGAAAACGTGGCGCTCGGCCTCGCCGGCCATGAGCCGCTGGCCGCGCTCGCCGAGCGCATCCGCGACTGCACGGTGCGCTACGGCCTTTCGGTCGAGCCCTATCGCCGGGTCGGCGAACTCTCGGTGGGCGAGCGCCAGCGTGTCGAGATCGTGCGCTGCCTGCTCGGCGATCCGCGCGTGCTGATTCTCGACGAGCCGACCTCAGTGCTCACCCCGGACGAATCGGAGAACCTGTTCCGCACCGTCGACCTGCTCACTGACGAGGGGCGTGCGGTGCTGTTCATCTCCCACAAGCTCGACGAGGTGCGCCGGCTGTGTCACCGCGCCACCGTGCTGCGGGGCGGCAAGTTCATCGCCGAGGTCGATCCGAAGGTCGAGACCTCCTCCAGCCTCGCCCGGCTGATGGTCGGCGCGGAAGTGCCGCGTACGCCGCGCGAGGTGTCGCATGAGCTTGGCACGCCGCGCCTGCTGATCAAGGACCTGAACCTGGCCGGCGACGGCTCGCGCGGCTCGGCGCTGCACGACATCAACCTCGAAATCCGCGCCGGCGAGATCGTGGGCATTGCCGGGGTCGCCGGCAACGGGCAAACGGCCCTGTTCGAGGCACTGTCCGGCGAGCGGCCGGCGAGCGACCCCGAAAGCATCGTGATCAACACCACCCCGGCCGGCGGCCTCGGCCCGACCGAGCGGCGCGCGCTGAAGGCCGGCTTCGTGCCCGAAGAGCGGCTCGGCCATGCCGCCGCTCCCGATATGCGGCTCTCCGACAACGTGCTGCTCACCACCCATGGCGACGGAGAGATCGTGCGCGCCGGCGTGGTGCGCCATTCCGTGCTCAATGCCCGCTTTGCCGAGATCGTGAAACGCTTCGACGTGCGTTTCGGCGGCAAGGACCCCAAGGCGCGCCGGCTCTCGGGCGGCAACCTGCAGAAATTCGTGATCGGGCGCGAGGTGCTGCGTGAGCCGGTGCTGCTGGTGGTCGACCAGCCGACCTGGGGCGTGGACGCCGCCGCCGCGGGCTTCATCCGCACCACGCTGCGCCAGAAGGCGGCGGAGGGATGCGCCATTCTCGTCATCAGCCAGGACCTCGACGAATTGCTGGAGTTCACCGACCGCATCGCGGTGATGTGCGAAGGCCACCTCACCCGGCCGGTGCCGGTGGCCGAGACCTCGCGCGAGGCGATCGGCCTCGCCATGGGCGGCTCGCAGGGCGGCGACGCCGAGACGGGGGGCGCCCATGGCCATTAGGTTCGAACGCCAGGAGACGGTGCCCCCGCTCGGCCTGATCGCGGCGCCGCTGCTGGCGCTGGTGTTCACGCTCATCGTCGGGGCGGTGATGTTCGTGCTGCTGGGCCACGACCCGGTGCGCGCCTTCACCATCTATTTCATCGAGCCGCTGACCGACCCCTGGACCCTTCAGGAACTGGTGGTGAAGGCCTGCCCGCTGCTGCTGATCGGCATCGGGCTGTCCTTCTGCTACCGCGCCAATCGATGGAACATCGGTGCCGAGGGGCAATATGTCGTCGGCGCCTTATTCGGTTCCTGGCTCGCGCTCGCCACCCATGGCACCGATGCCGGCCCGTGGGTACTGCCGGCCATGCTGCTGCTGGGCTGCATCGGCGGCGCTCTGTGGGGGCTGATCCCGGCCTTCCTGCGGGTGCGCTTCGGCTGCAGCGAGATCCTGACCTCGCTGATGCTGGTCTATGTCGCCCAACTCGGGCTCGACTACCTGGTGCGCGGCCCGTGGAAGGACCCGGCCGGCTTCAACTTTCCCCAGAGTGTCACTTTCGATTCCGTCGCGGTGGTGCCGCTGCTGATGGAAGAGGGACGCATGCATGCCGGCATCCTGATCGCCCTTGTGGCGGTCGCCGCCGCGACCTTCGTGCTCGGGCGGACCTTGGTCGGCTATTCGATCGAGCTCGGCGGCTCGGCGCCGCGCGCGGCCGCCTTTGCCGGCTTCGACGAGCGGCGCGTGACCTATGGCGTGTTCGCAGTGTCCGGCGCGCTCGCAGGGCTGGCCGGCATCATCGAGGTTGCTGGGCCCATCGGCCAGATGCAGCCCTCGATCTCGCCGGGCTATGGCTTCACCGCGATCATCGCGGCGATGCTCGGGCGGCTGCACCCGGTCGGCGTGCTCATTGCCAGCTTCGTGCTGGCGCTGACCTATATCGGCGGCGAGGCGGCGCAGATTTCCATGCGCATGCCATTCGACGTCACCCGCGTGTTTCAGGGGACGTTGCTCATCTCGATCCTCGCGGCGGATGTTCTCGTGCGCTACCGGATCCGGCGCGTGGAAGGAGCGAGCCATGCTTGATGCCGCCATTCTCGGCGCCGTGCTTGCGAGCATCGTCGCCGCCGCCACCATCCTGCTGCTCGCCGCGCTGGGCGAACTGGTAGCCGAACGCGCCGGCACGCTCAATCTGGGCGTCGAGGGCATGATGATTGTCGGCGCGGCGGTCGGCTATGCCACGGCCTATGGCACGGGCAGCCTCATCCTTGGCACCATTGCCGCCGTGCTGGCGGGCACAGCGCTATCTCTGGTGTTCGCGGGGCTCGCGGTGTGGCTCGCCGCTAATCAGGTGGCCTCGGGCCTCGCCACCACGATTCTCGGCCTCGGCATCGCCGGGCTGATCGGCTCGCCCTTCGTCGGCACGCGGCTCGACGCTGCCCCGGCACTGTACATTCCCGGCCTTTCCGACCTGCCGCTGGTCGGGCGCGTGGTGTTCGGGCAGGATGCCTTCGTCTATCTTTCGCTGATCCTGTTGGGCGTCGTGGCCTACGGCCTGGCGCGCACCCGCACCGGCCTCGTGCTGCGGGCGGTGGGCGAAAGCCACGTCGCGGCACATGCGCTGGGTCATCCGGTGCGCAAGATTCGTACGCTTGCGGTGATGTTCGGCGGTGCGTGCGCCGGGCTCGCCGGGGCGCAGCTGTCGCTGTCCTACACCCCGTTCTGGGCTAGCGACATGACCGTCGGCCGCGGCTGGATCGCGCTGGCGCTGGTGGTGTTCTCGGCCTGGAAGCCGATGTGGCTGCTGGCAGGCGCCTATCTGTTCGGCGCGGTCTCGATCTTGCAGCTTCATGTGCAGGGTTTCGGCCTCGGCATTCCCTCGCAACTGCTTTCCTCGCTGCCTTACCTTGCGACAGTGGGGGCTCTGGTGGTGATATCGGCGCTGAAGCGCGGGCAGGGCGCGCCCGCCTCGCTCGGCGTTCCCTTCGTGCCCGACCGCTGAGGCGGCGGGTTCTCATCCGGCCGCCGGCGCGCGGCCCCCGCTTCCGCGGCTGCGGCCCCGCGGGACGGTCGACAGACAAGGCCGGCGTTGGATTGGAGCGGAGACGTTCATGCGGAAGATTCTCTCAATCGCGGCGGCGCTCGCGGCGGGGCTGGTCCTTGCCGGCGGCGTCGGATCACACGCGCAGGCGCAGGAGAAGCTGAAGGTCGGCTTCGTCTATATCGGCCCGGTCGGTGATTTCGGCTGGACCTACCAGCACGACCAGGGTCGCAAGGCGATCGAGAAGGAGTTCGGCGACAAGGTGGAGACCACCTATGTCGAGAACGTGCCGGAAGGCCCGGACGCCGAGCGCGTGATCGAGCAGCTCGCCCGCGCCGGCAACAAGCTCATCTTCACCACCTCGTTCGGCTACATGGAGCCGACGCTGAAGGTCGCCAAGCGGCACCCCAAGGTGATGTTCGAGCACGCCACCGGCTACAAGCGCGACAAGAACGTCTCGACCTATAACTCCAAGTTCCACGAAGGCCGCTACATCCTCGGCCAGATCGCCGCCAAGACCTCCAAGACCGGCACCATCGGCTACATCGCCTCGTTCCCGATCCCGGAAGTCATTTCCGGCATCAACTCGCTGATGCTCGGCGCGCAGTCGGTGAACCCGGACGCCAAGGTCAAGATCGTGTGGGTGAACTCGTGGTTCGACCCGGCGAAGGAAGCCGACGCCGCCAAGGCGTTGATCGACCAGGGCGCCGACGTGATCTCCCAGCACACCGACAGCCCGGCCGCCATGCAGGCCGCCGAGGCGCGCGGCGTCAAGGCGTTCGGCCAGGCGTCGGACATGATCGCCTTCGGCCCCAAGGCGCAGCTCACCTCGATCGTCGACAATTGGGCGCCCTATTACGTCAAGCGCGTCAAGGACGTGATGGACGGCAAGTGGACGTCCACGGACACCTGGGCCGGCATGGGTGACGGCGAAGTCGTGATGGCGCCCTATACCAACATGCCCGACGATGTGAAGGCGATGGCCGAGGCCACCGAGGCCAAGATCAAGTCCGGCGAGCTGAACCCCTTCAAGGGCCCGATCTACAACCAGGACGGCAAGCTCGTGGTGAAGGAAGGCGAGGTTCTTCCCGACGGCGATATCTTGTCCATGAATTGGTATGTGAAGGGCATCGACGACAAGGTGCCGGGCAAGTAGCCCGCCTCGTCTTCTCCGCCGCGCGTGACCAGCGGCGCCGGTCGCCTTTCGATGGAGGCCCGGCGCCGTTGCCAAAATCCGGCCCATATGCGATTTCGCGGGTCGGGGCCGGCGCGAGCGCGGCCGTCGGCACAGCCGCGACCGGGGGCGCAGCGACCAGATCATGACCACACCATCGGATTTCGCCGCGCTGGGAGCCCGCGCGGCGGCGATGATCGAAGAGCTCGGCGCGATCTCGCAGACGCCCGAACATCTCACCCGGTTTTTCCTCACTCCCGAACACCGCCGTGCCGCCGATCTGGTCGCTCGCTGGATGCGGGAGGCGGGGCTTGAGGTTTCCGAGGATGCGCTCGGCACGGTGCGCGGCCATTGGGGGCCGGCCGATGCGCCGCGGCTGCTGATCGGCTCGCATATCGACACCGTCGCCAATGCCGGCAAATATGACGGCTGCATGGGCGTCATCGCCGCCATTCTGGCGGTCGAGGCGATCAATCGCGCCGGGCTGACGCGGCCCTATGGCATCGACATCCTCGCCTTTGGCGACGAGGAGGGCACGCGCTTTCCCACCACGCTGTCTTCCTCCGCGGCGGTGGCTGGCTATTTTTCGCCCGCTAGCCTGGATCTGCGCGACACTGAGGGCATCAGCCTGCGCGAAGCAATCGT
Source organism: Ancylobacter sp. G4_0304 (assembly GCF_047501495.1). NCBI lineage: Bacteria > Pseudomonadati > Pseudomonadota > Alphaproteobacteria > Hyphomicrobiales > Xanthobacteraceae > Ancylobacter > Ancylobacter sp. G4_0304. The sequence goes on from NZ_JAZDRM010000003.1 coordinate 184,858, forward strand.
CGCCTATGGCAACAATCCCGACGACATTCCCGCTGCCGCCTACGACCCGAACCGGGTGATCGCCTATATCGAGGCCCATATCGAACAGGGGCCGGTGCTGGAGGCGGAAGGCGAGCCGCTCGGCGTGGTCTCCGCCATTGCCGGGGCCTCGCGGCTCTCGGTGACGGTGACCGGCGAGGCCGGCCATGCCGGCACCGTGCCGATGCGCATGCGCCATGACGCGCTGCTCGGCGCCGCCGAGATGGCGCTAGCCGTCGAGCGCATCGCCAAGGCTGACGCGCACGGCATGGTTGCCACCGTCGGGCGCGTGCATGTCGAGCCGGGCTCAATCAATGTCATTCCCTCCCGCGTGGTTTTTACCGTCGACCTGCGCTCGGGTTCGGATATCTCCCGCCGCGAGGCGCTGACCCGCTTCGAGCGCGAGGCGCACCGCATCGCCGACCAACGTCAGCTGGGCGTCGTGATCTCGGCCTTCCACGAGGTCGCGACCGTGCCGTGCTACCGCGACCTGCAATTGCGCCTGCGCAACGCGGTCGCCGATCTTGGCCATCGCGCCGTCACCATGCCCTCGGGCGCCGGCCATGACGGCCAGGCCATGTCGCGGCTGTGCCCGATCGGCATGCTGTTCGTACGGTGCAAGGGAGGCATCAGTCACAACCCGGCGGAATATGCCTCGCCGGAAGATATGGGGCTCGCGGTTGCCGCGCTGGTTCGCTTCATCGAGCGTTTCCAGCTCCCGCAACTGTCGGCCTGAACCATCGGAGTAGGAATGTGAGCACGGATTCGAGCGGCACCGACGGGAACCCGGACAGTTTCGGGTTAGAGGTGGAATTCCTGAAGGCGCTGGTGCGGGTGCCGAGCGATAACCCGCCGGGCGACTGCGCACCGCATGCCGAGGTGGCCGCCGGCCTGCTGGAGGAACTCGGCTTCACGGTCGAGCGCCACGCGGTGCCCGAGCCCTTCGTGAAGACCTATGGCATGCGCTCGGTAATCAACCTCGTGGTGCGCCAGAGCTTCGGCAGCGGCAAGGGCCCGACCATTGCGCTGAACGCCCATGGCGACGTGGTGCCCCCCGGCGAAGGTTGGACCTTCGATCCCTATGGCGCCGAGGAAAAGGGCGGGGCGATCTATGGCCGCGGCGCGGCGGTCTCCAAGTCCGACTTCGCGACCTACACCTTCGCGCTGCTGGCGCTGAAGGAGAAGCCTGAGGGCCTCGACGGCACGGTCGAGCTGCACTTCACCTATGACGAGGAGGCTGGCGGCTTCCTCGGGCCCAAATGGCTGCTGGAGCACGAGCTTTCAAAGCCGGATTACGCCATCTCGGCCGGCTTCTCCTATGCCGTGGTGGTGGCGCATAACGGCGCGCTGCACCTTGAAATCCTGGTGCGCGGCAAGCAGGCTCACGCTGCGCTGCCGGAAACCGGCCACGACGCGCTGGAGGCCGCGACCGGCATCCTGAACGCAATTTATGAAGAGCGCGCACGGCTCTACGGGATCACCAGCGCGACGCCGGGCATCGGCTCGCCCAAGATCACGGTCGGCCTGATTTCCGGCGGCATCAACACCAATGTGGTGCCGGACCGCATCGTGATGCGTGTCGACCGCCGGCTCACTCCGGAGGAGGATGGCCTGCAGGTCGAGGCCGAGCTCACCGCCCTGATCGAGAAGGCGGTTGCCGGCAAGCCTGGCATCGAGATCGAATGCCGGCGCATCATCCTCGCCGAGCCGCTGCGCACGCTCGCCGGCACCGAAAAGCTGGTCGAGACGATCCAGAAGCACGCGGCCTCAGTGCTCGGCGAAGTGCCGCCGGCGACCGCCGTGCCGCTCTACACCGATGCCCGCCACTACACGGCCGCCGGCATTCCTACCGTGCTTTATGGCGCCGGCCCGCGCTCCATTCTGGAAGCGAACGCTCACGCTGCCGACGAGCACGTGCGCATCAGCGACCTTGGAAAGGCGACGCGCATCATCGAAGCGACGCTACGCGATCTGCTGAAGGCATAAAGTCGCTCTCAACGTGGTCCTGGACGGGCGAAGGCCGGTCCGGGACGGCACGCCGCCGGCAGGCGGTCCGGGGGCTCGCTGCCGCCGCCGCGATGACGGCTGCATCTTGAGTCGCCGGCCCGTCAGAACCCGACGGCGGTGCCGTGCAGGTCGTAGGCGTCGGCGCGCTCGATCTTCACCGTGGTGATCTCGCCGACCCGCAGCGGGCGGCGTGAGGCGACGTGGACCACGCCGTCGATTTCCGGTGCGTCGGCCTTGGAGCGGCCGATGGCGACGGTGGGGCCGACAGAATCGATGATCACCTGCTGGCGGGTGCCGACCTTGCGCTTCAGGCGCCGCGCGGAAACCTTTTGCTGGGTGGCCATGAAGCGATCCCAGCGCTCCTGCTTCACCTCGTCCGGCACCGCTTCGCCCAGGGCATTGGCGGGAGCTCCCTGGACCGGCTCATATTTGAAGCAGCCGACCCGATCGAGCTCTGCCTCCTCAAGGAATTCCAACAACTCCTGGAACTCCGCCTCGGTCTCACCGGGGAAGCCGACGATGAAGGTCGAGCGCAGGGTGAGGTCGGGGCAGGCGGCGCGCCAGGCCTGCACGCGCGCCAGCGTCTTCTCCTGCGCCGCCGGGCGCTTCATGCGCTTGAGCACGGTGGGCGAGGCGTGCTGGAACGGGATGTCGAGATAGGGCAGGATAACCCCGTCCGCCATGAGCGCGATCACCTCATCGACATGGGGGTAGGGGTAGACATAATGCATGCGCACCCAGGCCCCGAGCGAGCCCAGCTCGCGCGAGAGGTCGAGGAAGCGGGCGCGGACCTGCCGGTCCTTCCACGGGCTCTCGGCATATTTCAGGTCGACGCCATAGGCCGAGGTATCCTGCGAGATCACCAGCAGTTCCTTGACGCCGGCTGCGACCAGCTTCTCGGCCTCGCGCAGCACGTCGGCCGCCGGTCGGCTGACCAGATCGCCGCGCAGCTTCGGGATGATGCAGAAGGTGCAGCGATTGTTGCAACCCTCTGAAATCTTCAGATACGCATAGTGGCGCGGAGTGAGCTTCACCCCCTGTGGGGGCACGAGGTCGATGAACGGATCGTGCTGCGGCGGTACGGCGGTGTGCACCGCTTCCAGCACGCTCTCATATTGCTGCGGGCCGGTGATGGCGAGCACGCCCGGATGCACGCCGCGAATCTGCTCCGGCTCGGCGCCCATGCAGCCGGTGACGATAACCTTGCCATTCTCCTTCAGCGCGTCGCCGATGGCGGCGAGACTTTCCGCCTTGGCGCTGTCGAGGAAGCCGCAGGTGTTGACGATGACGAGATCAGCGCCCTCATGCTTGCGCGAGAGCTCGTAGCCTTCTGCGCGCAGCCGCGTCACGATGCGCTCGGAATCGACGAGCGCCTTGGGGCAGCCCAGCGACACGAAGGAAATGCGCGGGGCCTCGCCACGCCCGGTGTCCGGGGTGTCGAGGGAAACGAGGTCGGCCATGATGGAACGGATCCAGACAACAAATGGATCGCGAGCCGTTAAGCCAGTGGCCTGCCGGCGTCAACACCCCGCCGTCACACGAAACGGCGAGACGGTCGTCCGGCAGGTTGTCGGCGTCAGGTTACCCGTGCCAGTTCGGCGCGTTGCCCCTCCGGTCAGGCCGGGGAAAGCTCCAGCACCGATTCGAACAGCTCGACCTCGGGATGGCCGATATAAAGCGGCTTGTTGCCACCGGCGGTGCGATGGGCGGCGCGGAAGGCTTCCGACTTGGTCCAGGCCTCGAAATCGGCGCGGCTGCCCCAGACGGTGTGCGAGGCATAGAGCGTGTGGTCCTCGCGCTCCGGGCCGCGCAGCAGCTCGAACTGCTTGAAGCCTGGAACCGAGGCGATGTGGCTGTCGCGCTCGCGCCAGACGCGCTCGAATTCGGCCTCCGAGCCCTTCTGCACCTTGAAACGATTCATCGCGATGAACATGCCGGTAGTCTCCTCGGGTGGGGCCGGGACGGGTGGCGCGTCCGGCTCGCCGGGAAACTAACCGCGCGCGACGCTCGTCGGAAGGGGCGGCGGCGCTGATCAGAGCGGTTCAAAAAAGAAGGGCGGCTTGCGCCGCCCGTGATTATCCAAGGAGAGACACTGGATCAGATCATTTCAGCTTGTCGACATCGATGCCGAAGGTCACGGCGCCGATCGCCTTGCCATTGTCCACGATGGTGACGCTGGCCTGAGAAATCTTCTTGCCACCGTCTTCCTCGACCTTGTCGATGAAGATCGCATCAGGGCCGGCGCCGTAAGTCTTCTGCCACTTGGCTTCGTCGGCCTGCCACATGTCGGAGGTGCCATCGGTCTGGCCGACATTGAGACCGCGGTCATCCATCACGAAAATCTCGGTGATAACGCCGCCGGAGGCTTCCTTCTTCTTGGTCAGGAACTCGGCGAGTTTGTTCTTCATGGTGGAGTCGCGAAGCGCCTGGTCCTTGGCCTTCCACTTGGCGTCGAGTTCGTCGATGTCGGACTGCATGAGGCGGGCGTGGGCCTTGTTCGACTCGATAACGGCGGTAATCACCACGGGATCGGCCAGCCAGGGCTGGATGCTCTTCTTCACATAAGCTGTCGTCGCCGGAGCATGCGCCATCTCATCCTGCGCGAAAACCGGCGCGGCGCCGAGCACGCTAGCGGCCGCGACCAGCGCGGCGATCGTCAAACGGGTGGTCATAAGTTTCCTCCTTGCGGACGGTCTTTTCGCCGTCCGATCGCAGAGTAACATTAGTCACTCATAGATTCGCAAGAGGGTATTATTATTGCACGGCATCAATAGATAGTAATAATAACTCGCATGTGCGATATATATAGAATATTCATCTGGCATCTGGTATGCCAGATGCGAATAGCGCGTATATTTCAGGCAGGAGATTTTCCTGCAGACTGAAATTTTTGTTTTGATAGAACTTTCACCGTCTGGCGGCGAATGATGACATGTCAGCACATCTCCGCGTACGCTGATAGTCAGGAAGGCGACCGAGCGATGCGATAGCCGTCATTCTGGAATACCAAATTCCATGTACGATGCACCATATTATTCGCTGGGCGCGCCGCGTCTGCGTCATGAAAAAAGCGGCCTCAAAAAGACGCGATCACACGGCTGTACCTGCCGGTCGGAAGTTTGTTCGCTATTGTTCTTGGCATCGCGTGCGAATTCGGGCGGGTGCGGTCACGTGATTGCCGTGATCCGCTCGTATCATTTACGTCAATATGGTGGACCTATTGAGCCAGGGATCTGCCGTGACACCCGACAAGAACGGGTCAGCACAAAGGGAGGATTCAAGCAATGTTGAGGAACTCCGCCGAATTTCATCCGACGCCGATCCACCTGACGCTCGGGCATGAACAGATCGATATCGAATCGCTCGACGAGGCGATCCACTTCCTGCGTTCGCTGCGCCATGACCGCCTCGGCGGTTTCGCGGAGATGCTGCTATTGCAGATGGAGGCGGCAAGGGCGCCGCAGCAGAAGGCCGAGGCCTGGACCGCATTCCGTACCTGGTCTACCGCTTGCGGCCTGCATGGTGGCGAAGGACCGCTCCCGCGCGCCGCATGACGGCACTTCAGGCTTCATCGGACATGCGCGCCGTCGCCATTCTCTGGCGACGGCGTTTTCATATGGCGACGCTCCATGGGCATGGCGCGGCGCACAATTTGGGACGCATGTCGGCTCGCAACCGCAAAAATGCCATTGGCCGACGCTCTGTACATCGGCTATGTCTCGCGAAAGGCGGGGCGTAGTGCGTATCTCCTGCGAGCGACCAGATTGAAAATCATAGCTTTCCTGCTTATCGCCCTGCTCGGGCTGGCGACATCGGCCGAGGCCCAGAGCCCGGCACCGGCGGCGCCTCGAGCCGTCGAGCCGCCGCTGGTACTCCTGCTCGATGGGCTCGGCGTCTACGTCGAGAGTAACTATATCGGCGTCTCCGCCCTGGCCGGGCCATTGCGAGCGCAAGGTTTCCGCACCCAGGTCGATACCCATTTCATGGGCAAGACCTACGGGTTGATGCCGGACATTATCATCGGCCATTCGATGGGTGGAGTCATGGCGCTTAACTATGCCAATTCGCTGGCGCGCTCCGGTCGTCCCGCGCCGCTGGTGATTACGATCGATGCCGCACCGACGCCGCCGCCCTGCCGTGTGCGCGAGTGCATCAACATCCGCAATCCGGGCATGCTGAACGTCTATGGCGCGCGCAATATCGACGCGTGGGCTGCCGGCGCGACCTTTGTGAACCATGCCCGCCTGCCGACCCACCCGGCTGTGCGCTCGATCATTCTTAACCGGACGGCGGAATTCATGACGGCCTTCAAGGCCCGGCAGAACGCGGGCGTGGCCAACCCGCCAACCTCACAGCGCCCGCTCTCCGTGACACGGCCCAAGGGCGGCTGAGCGGGCGGCTAAGCGGTTCGCGCTCAATCTTCTTGCAAAGCGCCGCGAGTTTGGGAACAAGGGCGCACCGCCGCATCGGCGGGGAAGGGTGGCCGAGTGGTTTAAGGCAGCGGTCTTGAAAACCGCCGTGGGTGCAAGCCCACCGTGGGTTCGAATCCCACCCCTTCCGCCATTTCGGTCCCAAACTGGGCACGCCGAGCGTAGCCGATTTCCCTCCTGAGACAGCGGCCAACGTTCGGAGCAGGTCTCCCCGATGCCCCAGCGTCCACCCTCGCGGGTGTAGATCCGGTTCCGATTGAGGTGGCTGACGATCGCCTTCACGCCCATCGGACCGGAGCGCCCATCGCCATTAAGGGCGAGGTCGAAGATGAGCCTCACCGTGTCGGCGTGGAGCGGATCGATCTCCAGCTTCTTTTTCACCTTGGCGCCGCGCTGCTCGGCCTCGACCACGCGATAACCGATCGGCGGACGGGCGCCGTTCCAGAAGCCCTGCCGGGCATTCTCCTTCTGGGCCCGCAGGACGTGCTTGGCGTTCTCTTTGGACTGGTACTCGTCGAACGGCGCCATGATCTGCCGCATCATGACGTGCATAGGATCGTCGCCCATCTCTTGGGTGATCGACACCAGCCGCACGCCATTGCGTGCGAGCTTCCTCACATAGAACCAACTCGAAGTGATCGCGGAAGAAGCGCGAGAAGCTGTGCACGACGACCACATCGAATGGCGCCGGCTTCAGCGTGTCGGCTTCGATCATCCGCTGGAACTCCGGCCGGCGGTCATTGGTCGCTGAGGCCCCTGGCTCGACATAGGTCTCGACGAGCTGGTAGCCGCGCGCTTGGCAATAGGCCTCGCCCTGCCGGCGCTGATCGGGGATCGAGACATCGTGCTCGGCTTGCCGGGCTGTGGAGACGCGCAGATACAAAGCGGCACGCAGTTGCGCCCTCATCTCGGGCGTAGAGATCGGATGAGCGATTTCCTGAAAGCAAACGTTGCTGGATTTTAGCCCGTTCAGGTTCCTTTTCTCCATGGGCCGGCCCCAGCGCGTTGTTGTCGATGGCGCAGCCAGCCAGCGGAGCGGGCGTCGAACTGAGCCACTGTAATTGTTCAGCTGCAGCCCTGTTCGCAACTGACCTCGAAGTCTTTCCCCGCCTGGGCCGCTGGCCCGTTCTAGCTTGTGGGCGAGAAGAACGCCGTCGTCACTCGACGTCCGATGGCCGTAAACAAGGCATCTACGGCATTCTACGGCCGAGGCCCGATCCCTAACATCCGACCATACACCGCCCCCTGAGGGCCTTGTTCTGTCGGAGCCTGCCATGAGCCGCCTCAAGGATTTCGTCATCGACGCCCATGGCGGCCTGCCGCGCTGGCGGGCGTTTGAGCAGGTCTCGGCCGATCTTCGGCAAGGCGGCGTGCTCTGGGGGCTCAAGGGTCAGCCGGACACACTGAGCCACACCACTGTCACGGTAGGCCTGAGGAATGAATGGGCTTTGCACGCGCCGTTTGGTGCCGGCCGGCGCCACTCCCGCTTCGAGCCGGCGCGTGTCGCGCTCGAGCGCGAAGATGGCACCCTGCTCGAAGAGCTCGTGGGGCCGCGGCAGAGCTTCGCTGGCCATACCCTGCAGACGCCGTGGAGCGACCTTCAACTGGCCTATTTCGCCGGCTGCGCCATGTGGACCTATCTGACGCTGCCGTTCCTGCTGGCCTGGCCGGGCGTCGAGACCGAGGAGTTGGAGCCCTGGCCGACGGATAGCGGCGACTGGCGACGCCTTGCCGTGCGCTTCCCCCGGACGATCGCTACGCACAGCACGCTGCAGACGCTCTACTTCGATGGCGACGGTCTGCTGAAGCGGCATGACTATAACGTCGAGATCGCGGGCAACACGCCGGGGGCTCATCTCGTCAGCGATTACATCGAGGTCTCCGGCATCCGCTTCCCGACGCGCCGGCGCATCTATGCGCGCCAGCCGGATGACAGCTTCAGCACGGAGCCACTTGTGGTGTCTATCGACCTGTCCAACATCCGCCTCTCCTAGCCGCCGGCTAGATGGTGGCGAGCGGGCCCGCCTCGTTCCGGATTGATCGCGGGATCTCCCCATAGACGCGTGTGAAGGCGAGCCTCATTCTCTCGCGGTTCTCGAAGCCGACTTCGCGCGCGACCTCCTCGATCGGCAGACGCGACTGTTCGAGCATCAGCTTCGCGGCCTCCACGCGCAGCAATTCGACGGCCTTCGCCGGGGTCGTGCCAGTTTCCGCCCGGAACAGGCGGGTGAACTGGCGGGGGCTAAGGCTTGCCGCCTGGGCAAGTTCCTCGATGCCGAGGCGGGTCTTGAGGTTGGCCCGGGCGAAGTTCAAGGCCCGCTGCACACGATCCTCGCGTGCGTTCAGTTCCAGAAGCGCGGAATGCTGGGACTGGCCGCCGGATCTGCGGTGATACATGACGAGGCCCTTCGCCACCGTCCGCGCGAGTTCGCTGCCGTGATCGCGTTCGATCATGCCGACCACAAGGTCAATGCCGGCCGTCATGCCGGCCGAGGTCCAGATGGTGCCGTCCTCGACGAAGATCTTGTCCATGTCGACGCGGCAACTCGGGAAGCGCTCCTGCAGCGCCTTGGCGTAGCGCCAGTGCGTGGTCGCCCGCCGTCCGCTCAGCAGGCCCGCATCTCCCAGAATGAAGGCGCCGAGGCAGATGGACGCGATGCGGCGTGCATTCTGTGCGGAAGATCGCAGCAGCCGGACAAGGCCCGGCGAAGCGGTTGGGATCTCAAGGCCCGCGCCGACGATCAGGGTGTCATAGGTTCCTTCGTCAACACGCTTGGTCAGCACCTGCATCCCTGCCGACGACATGATCATGCCACCCTCTTCCGAGACGACATCAAGCTCGTACAGCGTTGTTCCCGCACGCTTGTTGGCGACCTCGAACGCCGCGATCGAGGCGAGTCCGATCATCTGGAAATCCGGGCTCACGACCAAACCAATCTTCATCGTCTTTCCCCGTCACCTTTCGTTCGGGCAGATGGTCGCCCATGCCAGGCTTCGCCATCCCGATGGCGCGAATGATGGCATCTACGTCCTGTCCCGTGTGCGCCTTACCTGAAAACATCCACCATCCTGCACCGCGCCCAGAGTGCCCATCAAATAGGCCGTGCGAAGGTCGCCGAGAGAGTATGCGGAGCGGGTGATGTCTGCACTGTCAGCGAAGACGTGCATGTTCAGATAGCCACGCCACATCGAGAGGGCACATGACCGATCTCACCATCAACGGCTCCCGGAGCAGCGTCCTCGTTCCTGACGAGACACCGTTGCTTTGGGTGCTGCGCGACGTGCTGGGAATGACCGGTACCAAGTT